>NZ_JBFUMG010000041.1:0-18157 GCF_054049495.1 Phyllobacterium sp. P5_D12
GGATAGCGACGGAACGCGGATTCTCGCCAAGGGTAAGATATCCGCCAATCGCGATAGACAAAATTCCGATGAGCGCGGTCGAAATGGAGACGATGACCACGGTGAAAATCATGTCCCTGGAATAGAGATCGAGCGATTTGCTGAAATTGCCAAAGCCGAAACTATCGCCGACCTCAAATGCACCGAGGATCGACGCAAACAGCGGCACGATGAAAAACAGCACGATCATGATCAGTGCCGGAAGAACAAGGAGAAGGGCGAGGAAGCGCGTCTGCATCAAAATGTTCCGGGAAGGGGAGGGGGCCACCGACAGATGTCAATGGCCCAGGAAATAGAACATATTAGTTGGCTACATTCTTTTCATAAGCCTCGAGGATCGCCGAGTTATACGGTGCGATCGGGAAAGGCTTAGCTTTGGTTGCAAGATCATCAGGGGAAATGTCGACGAAGAGCTTGTCCCAGCTGGCTTTGTCCAATTCCGGCTGCACAAACTTCGCATCGATACCAGGGTACCAGTTGAATCGCTTGACGATACCTTCGGCCTGGACTTTCGGGCTTGTAGCGAGCGCAACGAACTTCTCTGCAAGTTCCGTGTTCGGGCTCTTGGACGGAATCACATAGTGCATCGGTTGCCCGGGCATACCCGGCGCAGGCAGGAACAACTTCATCTCCGGTGGCAGTTTGCCATCTGCTTGCCACGAATAGAACATGTCGACCCAAACTGGCCCCATGGCAATCTCGCCGCGGCTGAGCATATCCAATGTGCCAGCATTGCCCGGGGTAAGGGTGGCGTTGGTTGTGAAATCCTTCAAACTGGCGAAGGCTTTGTCCCACTTTTTGGTCTCGGCTTCCTCGAATGGACCATTCATCAGCTTGTTGGCGTCGCCGTCGCCGAAGGCATAGATCCAGCCCATGACGAAACTGACGCCTGACGCTCCACCCTTGATGCCGTTATAGCCGAACTGCTTCGGATTCTGTTTGGCCCAGGCAACAAGTTCCTCGTAGCTCTTTGGCGGGTTGGGTATGAGTGCAGGATTGTAGGCAATTGCGGTCTGGCTTGAAAACATCGGCATGACATAACCATCGACATTTGCGCCGAGCGCCATCTTGGCCTTTTCGCTGGTAACCATCTCGCCGGAAGGTATCTTTGAGCGATACGATTCGAGATAACCGTCCTTAACCAACGGACCGGCGAATTTCTCATGCACAACGGCGACGTCTGCGTCCCATTTGTCGACATTGGCCTTTGCCTGTGCATCGAACCGCTCGACGATCTTCTGCGATCCGGCGTCCCCTGGGCCTGTGCCAACGACGCGAACCATCGTCCCCGGATTTTCCTTCTCGAAGAGAGGGCCGAGATAGTCGTTGATGTAGTCGACCATGTTCTGGTCGCCGGCTGTCAAAACCGTTAGATCGCCAGCCGCAGCGGGGGTCCCCGCCAGTCCGAGGATAAGAGAGGCCTGCAGAAGTGATTTCATTTGTTATCTCCCTTGAGGAAAGTGAACAGTTGCAGTGTTGTTTTGGCGGCCAGGTTTCCGGCATCCAATTTGTTTAATGCGCGCGTGCCTCAGCCAGGCCTTCGACAACGTTGAAGATAAAAAGCGACTTGGCCGGAATGCATACCCGTACTGTCTCGCCCTGATTGAAGGGCGTATCAGCATCGACAAGGATCTCGTTCTCACCCAGCCTGATTGCGTGACGCCAATGGCCACCCGGATAGCTGACGCTTGTAACCTGGCCGCGTAACTCCAGCGTGCCAGGTTGCAGAACCGTCTTATCCTTGGAACTAGCAAGACGTGCCGCCTCGGCACGGAAACGCAGTTCAATCGGGCCGGTTGCCAATGTCCGTCCGGCACGTGCTGTGACAATCGAAGGGTTGAACGAACCTTCCATGAGTTCGACCTGCTCGCCTTGGACACGCGCCTGCATCGACAGAAGATTCTCAGCCCCCATGAATGCTGCCACAAAAGGGGAGGCGGGCTTGTTGTAGACCTCTTCCGGTGAACCCTCCTGTTCAATACGACCCGCATTCATGATGATGATGCGGTCTGCCATCACCATCGCTTCTTCGCGGTCGTGGGTGACATGGATCGCAGTGATACCGAGCCGCTTCTGCAGGGAGCGAATTTCATGTCGCACCGTCAGGCGAATGCGCGCATCGAGATTGGAAAGTGGCTCATCAAGGAGCAGGATTTCCGGATCGATTGCCAAGGCCCGGCCGAGCGCGACGCGCTGCCGCTGTCCGCCTGAAAGCTGTCCAGGTTTACGATCGCCAAGACCCGCGAGGCCGAGCAGATTCTGCATCTCGTTGACCCGCGCGTCGATGTCTTCTCGCGACCGTCGCTGCAACTTCAACCCGTAGCCGATGTTCTKGGCTACAGTCATGTGAGGCCAGAGAGCATAGGACTGGAAAACCAGCGCCATGCCGCGTTTGTCCGGCGGCATCTGCGTGACGTCGCGATCTGCCACTCGTATCGAACCGAAAAATGGCTTGGTAAATCCGGCGATCGTGCGCAATAGCGTTGTCTTGCCGCAGCCCGACGAGCCCAGCAGAGCGACGAATTCGCCCTTGCGGATACCGAGGTCAAGTTTATCGAGAACGGTCGTTGTGCCATAGCCAACGCTCATCTTCTCGACCGAGAGAAATGGCCGCATACTTCAGTTCCACCCTATTGCGCAGCTGTGCAATTTTTCCTTGTAATGTCTGTTCATAACAGCCACGTGACAAGCGAAAAATATTGAAGCTGCAAATGCACAATTGCACCAGCCTGATGATACCCGACAGGGAAAGTGCGACTTTCGCATATATGTCATAGAACCGTTATCCGGCTTGTATAAGGGTGGCCAATCCGTTTGGGCCCGCATAAAAGAGAAGCGGGCTTGTCTCGTTTGATAAAAGGGAATCATCGTGCGTCAACTTCTCGCCGCTGCAATTTTACTGGCCGCCGGGCTGCATCCARCCTTCGCCGTTGATGGTAAACTTGTTCTCTATACAAGTCAGCCCAACACCGACGCACAACAAACGACAGACGCCTTTATGGCAAAGAACCCCGGCATCAAGGTCGAATGGGTTCGCGACGGAACGCCGAAGATCATGGCCAAGCTGCGCGCCGAGATCGAAGCCGGCAATCCTCAACCCGATGTTCTTTTGATTTCCGATGTTGTGACAATGGAAGGGCTGAAGAAGGAGGGCCGCCTTCTCGCGTTCAAAGATGCCAATACTGACGGCATCGATCCGGCGCTTATGGACAAGGACGGAACGTATTTCTCCACCAAACTCATCACGACAGGCATCGTCTACAACACCAAGGCGCCATTCGTTCCCTCGAGCTGGAGCGACCTCACCAAGCCTGAGGCCAAGAATCTGGTCAGCATGCCGAGCCCGCTAACATCGGGTGCCGCAATGATCCATACTGTGACATTGACGGAAAACCTGCCGCAGGGCTGGGACTTCTATGCCGAGCTCGCCAAGAATGGTGCACAGGCCGCAGGCGGCAATGGCGATGTACTCAAAGCTGTGAGCGGCGGCGACAAGCTTTTCGGCATGATCGTCGACTACATGCCCATTCGCGAAAAGGCCAAGGGCGCGCCAGTTGAATTCGTGTTCCCGAAGGAAGGCGTCTCGGCCGTAACCGAACCGGTCGCTATTCTCTCTACGGCGAAGAACCCTGAGGCCGCAAAGGCCTTTGTCAATTTCCTTTTGTCGGAAGAAGGCCAGAAGCTTGCGGTCGGCATGGGCTATATCCCTGCGGGTCCCGATGCCGGCCTTCCGGCAGGGTATCCGGATCGATCGACCATCAAGGTCCTGGCGTTCGACGCAGCTGGCGCGTTGACGAACGACACGGCGAACAAAGAAAAATTCAGCGAAGTTATGGGGCAATAAAGCCCTTTGGCTGTTTCCCAATCTATCCGTCCGAATGAACGACCCGCGTCACGCGACGCGGGTTCCCTCTCAATCCTGTGGCGAAAACTTCGGTACGATACGCGGCTTTCGGGTCTGACCGTTCTGGTAGTCATTTTTCTGCTGAGCCTGGTCCCCGTGCTGCGCCTCGTGTCGACGGCGATTGCACCCGGCGGCGAAGTTGATTTCGTCGCTTTCGCAAGACGTCTGGCAAGCCCGGCAGTCATCCGTGCAACGTTCAATACCCTCGACACGTCCTTCTTCGGTGCATTGCTGGCACTTGTGATCGGTGCGCCCTTTGCCGTTGCCCTATCCATGACTGACTTGCCAGGGCGCCGGACGCTGGGTTTCCTCCTGCTGCTGCCGTTGATGATCGCGCCGCAAGTCATGGCGCTATCCTGGCTGCATCTGTTCGGGCCATCGAGCACCTTGCTTGGAGCTTTCAATCTCTCGCCCCTCCCAGGCACCGCCAACCCTCTGCTCGGCCGCGATGGCATTATCCTGCTTTATGCCATTCAACACGCACCGATCATCTTCATTACACTGCGTGCAGGGCTCATGCGCGTCCCGCGGGATCTGGTTGAAGCGGCGCGTTCATCGGGCTCTTCGCCGCTCCGTGTCCTTCTCACCATCATCCTGCCCATGGTCCGGCCCTATATCGTCGCCGCAACGGCGCTCACTTTCGTCTCCGGTGTCGGCAATTTCGGCATTCCTGCGCTACTCGGCATGCCGGTCAACTATCATACGCTGACAACGCTGATCTATCAGCGAATTTCCAGCTTCGGCCCGAGTGTATTGCCGCAAGTTGCGGCGCTCTCCGTGCTGATTGCCATCCTGGCGCTGCTCGGCGTCACGTTGCAGGCGCTGGCCCTGCGCCGCGCTGGTCATCGTTTCACGGCCGGGACACCTGCACGTTTCGCTCTGGGAAGCTGGCGGTTGCCGCTCGCACTGCTCGGCTGGATCGCCATCCTGTTCATGCTCATCCTTCCTGTTCTGGCCTTGGTCACGACGGCGCTTATTCCGTCATTCGGTGTTCCGCTCAACTGGGCTACTTTGACCTTTTCCAACTTCGAGGAAGTGCTGTTTCGTCAGGCTTCGACCAATCGTGCCTTTCGTAATTCCACAATGCTGGCTGGTGGCACGGCATTGCTCCTCGCCTTCGGCGCCATTCCCTTGGCAATCGGCCTTGAGCGCTTTTCGCGCCTGTGGCAACGAATACTGCACGGGATGATCGAACTGCCCTATGCGCTACCGGGCATCGTCCTCGCCATTGCCTGCATTCTTCTGTTTCTGCGGCCTCTGCCATTTATCGGCAGCCTCTACGCCACGCCATGGATCATCCTCGCCGCTTATCTCATGCGCTTCTTCGCACTCGCGATGAAGCCGGTCACCGCGGCTGTTGGCCAGATGTCGCGCGACCTGGACGAGGCCGCGGCGGTATCCGGTGCTTACCCCCTGCGCCGGATGCTGACGATCGTCGCGCCACTGGCCGCGCCAGCCGCCGCAGCGGGCGCGCTCCTGGTATTCATGAGCGCCTTCAACGAGCTGACTGTCTCCGCATTGTTGTGGTCCAGCGGTAACGAAACCCTGGGCGTTGTGTTGTTCAGCCTGGAGGAAGCGGGGCTCGGCACCCAGGCAGCGGCAATCGCAGTCACGACCATTGTCATCGTCGTCGGATTACTTTTTCTTCTGGACCGGCTCGGCAGGAGATTGCCAGCAGGCGTCCTGCCCTGGCGTTGAGAGCAATTCCAGGAAAAGTGGGAACCGGTTTTCCGTCCGGAATTGCGTAAGACAAAGAGTTAGAGCAGCTCCGTGATTCGAAGAAAAACGGAGTTGCTCTAAGGAATGATCCAGGCGTCACTAACGCCGACATGCACCTTGCTACCAAGGGGGAGGGGATGCAGGCTATCAAGCGTCAGCCGCTCGCCATTGGCAAGTTCGAGCCACGTTTCGTGTACCGGTCCGCGATAGGTGCTTTGCTGAACAATAGCGGCGAGCCCTTGACCGGAAAGAATGACGGTCTCCGGACGCAGCAGGACCTGCACATTATCCGTACTACCCCCGCCACGTGCAGTGACGTGTGTGCCGCCGATATCGACGATGGTTGATTGGCCGTTCCTGCGCACGACTGTGCCGGAGACAACCGTCCCGCGCCCGATAAACCCCGCCACCTTTCGGTCAGATGGTGAATGATAGACTTGCGCAGGGGAGGCGATCTGCAGGATGTTGCCCGAACTCATGACCGCGACACGGTCGGATAGCGCGAGTGCTTCCGATTGATCATGCGTCACGTAGACAATCGTCGCGTGCGTGCGGCGGTGTATATCGCGAAATGCTTCGACCATCGAAGCCCGCAAATGCATGTCGAGATTGGCGAGCGGCTCATCGAAGAGAATAATCTTCGCATCGGCGACAAGGCAGCGGGCGAGGGCAACCCGCTGCCGCTGACCACCGGAAAGTTCCTCGATCCCACGCTTGGCGTAACCGTCGAGGCCCACACTGTCGAGGACGGCAGCGACGCGCCTCATAATCTCGTCCTTGCCCACCTTTCGCGTCTTCAAGGGATAGGCGACATTTGCAGCCACATCCATGTGCGGCCAAAGAGCATAGGACTGGAAGACAACACCGACACCGCGTTCTTCCGGCTTCTTCTTGCTCTTCGCATCGGCGATCAACTCGTCACCAAACGACAGCTGCCCGCCATCCGGTGCTTCGAATCCAGCGATCAGGCGCAGCAAGGTGGTCTTGCCGCAACCGGATGGGCCAAGCAATGAGGTGAACGAGCCAGCTGGAAAATCAATCGAGATATCGTTGAGCGCGGTGACGTCGCCAAAGCGTTTTGTCAGGTTCTGGATGCGGATTTCGGTCATGCGCAGGTTTTACAATTCTTTCTCCAATTTGACACCGGCTATGCTGCGTTTGCGTAACATTTGTGTGACGAGCAGTTGATGTCGGACGTGCGCCTTACAAAAAACCCAGATAGCGCCTGTGATTAGCGCCGGAAGCACTGCCACGAAGGTTCAAATCATTACGAAACTATAATTTGAAATGGCCTTCGGAGTCGTTAGTGCTTGCGCATTAGGGGAAGGCGGGCTCCCACGGCGTACCGCCACGAAAGAGATAATTTGTCATGAAGCGAATCGGCCTTCTGATCGCCACAGCACTCATTGCCGGTATTGGCTATTTTGTCGTCTATCCCGAATTATACCCGCGCGCATCTGCACCAGCACAAAGCACATCATCAGTCGATACGTCGTCTAGCGGCGGCAAGACTCGTAAAGGGGGAGGAACCGCCTCTGTCGTGGTTGCATCTGTCAAATCGGAAGATGTGCCCGTCACAAAAACAGTCGTTGCCACGATGGAGCCGATCGATACAGTCGCCGTCAAGCCACAGATCAACGGCGTTGTCGTCGCAACCGAAGTCACCGACGGTCAAATGGTCAAGACTGGAGACGTACTGTTTCAACTCAACGACCGGGCAATTCGCGCCATGATCGACAAGGATCAAGCATTGCTTGCCAAGGACCAGGCCAGTCTGGTTGCTGCAAACCTTGATCTATCGAGTGCTCAAGACCTCCAAAAACGCAACGTTGATACCAATCAGCAGGTCTATCAGTTCGAAGCCGCCGTTAAGGTGCTGGAAGCAACGATCAATATGGACAAGGCACAGATTGCTGCTGATCAGGTGCAACTATCTTATATGACGATCACGGCGCCTATGGACGGGCGCGTGGGCGTCGTCAACACATCCGTCGGCAACTTTGTGCGCAACAACGATACGAACGCCCTTCTCACTATCACCAAAATGGCGCCGCTGCGCGTTGCCTTCATCATTTCCGAACGTGATCTGCCTGCCCTAAGAGCAGCGGTGGCCGATCATCCGACGCCCGTCCAGGTCAAACTTCCAAATAGTAGCGTTACGGTCGCGACAGGCACTTTGAACTTCATCGATTCGAGTGTCGACACCTCTTCCGGCACGGTGGTTCTGAAAGCAGATATCGCCAATACGGACGGTGCGCTTTGGCCCGGACAATATGTTACGGCTGTGGTGGAACTCACCGTTCACAAGAATGCCACGACCGTGCCGCTGGTTGCCATCCAGCAAGGAAACGACGGTTCATTCGTCTTCCTTGTCCATTCCAACAAAACCGTTGCAAAGCAGAACATCACCCTCACCGACACGGTGGGTGACACGGCGGTTGTCGCTTCCGGCGTAGCGCCTGGTGATCAGGTGGTGGTCGATGGCCAGCTTCACTTGCAGGACGGCTCACCTGTCCAGACAAGCACGCAGGCGGCGGATATAGCATCGTCGATCGACAGTCCGGATGCCGGAGCCTTAGAGGCCGTTAAATGAACATTTCATCGGTCTTCATTCGCCGGCCAATTGCAACAATTCTGCTTTCTATCGCTCTCGCCGCATCTGGCTTGTTCGCCTACAGGTTCATTCCCGTCGCTGCGCTGCCCGAAGTCGATTTCCCGATCATAACGGTTTCCGCCCAGCTCCCCGGCGCGGCACCGGATACGATGGCGAGTGCCGTTGCAACGCCCCTCATCAAGCAGTTCTCAACTATCCAGGCCATTTCGACGATCAGTTCGACGAGCACCGAGGGTGCAACGCATATTACGCTCGAATTCGATTTGAACCGCGATATCGATCAGGCCGCAGCCGACGTTCAGGCTGCAATTGCAAGCACGCTGCGCCGTCTGCCGGCCAATATGACAGACCCGCCGAGTTACAGAAAAAGCAATCCTGCCGATGCACCGGTCGTTCTTGTGGCGCTGCAAAGCGACACATTGCAATTGTCGAAGCTCGACGACTACGCCGAAAACGTGATGTCTCCCGCATTTTCGACAATCAACGGCGTCGGAGAAGTTCAGGTCTTCGGCACAAAACAATATGCCGTGCGCGTCGAGGTCGATCCGGAGGCGGTGACCGCACGCGGCATAGGTCTCGACGAACTGACGGCTGCTGTCGCCAGCAAAAATTCGATCGCCCCCGTTGGAACGATCTCCAGCCCGACGCAGCAGATGGCGATCGAGGCGGACACGCAGGCCCAGAACGCCGACACGTTCCGGCAGATCATCGTCAAATCGGCGAATGGCAAACTGGTTCGCCTGGGTGACGTGGCCCGTGTTATCGATTCCGTGGCAACGACGCAGACCGAAAGCAGGTATGACGGCAAGCCGTCGCTGGTTCTCGGTGTATTTCGCCAACCGGGCGCCAACACCGTCGACGTCGTGGATCGCGTCAAGGCGATCCTCCCTCAATTCCAGCAGGATCTTGGGCCTTCAGCCAGCATCCACATCTTGAATGACCGCTCGGCATCCATCCGGCAAGCGGTATCAGACGTGCAATTTACACTGCTCTTGACGATCGGACTGGTCATCCTGGTGATCTTCATCTTCCTGCGCCGTGTGAGCGCAACGATGATCCCGATCGTGGCTGTCCCGCTTTCGTTGATCGCCACACTTGGCGCGATGTATGTGCTCGGGTTTTCGATCGACAACATCTCTCTGCTCGGCTTGACCTTGTCTGTCGGACTGGTCGTCGATGATGCAATCGTCATGCTGGAAAACATAGCCCGTCATATAGAAGATGGCATGGCTCCGCTCGAGGCGGCACTAAAAGGTAGCGAGGAAATCGGCTTCACGATCATCTCGATCACCACGTCGCTTGTTGCGGTGTTCATCCCGATCCTGCTGATGGGCGGCGTCGTCGGGCGTATCTTCAACGAATTCGCCGTCGTCGTGACAGTGGCCATCGTTGCCTCGGCGCTGATATCCCTCACGCTGACGCCGATGCTATGCAGCCATCTGCCTCCCGAAAAGCATACCGATGGCGAAAAGAAGAAACCGCTCACCGAGCGTATTTTCGACGCGGTGCAGTCGGGTTACGGCCGCGTTCTTGATCTCTGCCTGCACGCACGCCCCGTCGTCCTCGGCGTGTTCCTGCTGACCGTCGTCGCGACCGGCTATCTCTTCACGACGATTAACAAGGGCTTCCTGCCGACCGAAGATATCGGCCAATTATCAATCTCGACCGAGGCCCGGCAGGACATCTCGTTCGATGCCATGGTGGTGCTACAGAAAAAGGTGGCGGATGCGATTTCGAGCAAGCCATATGTTTCGCATGTCGTATCCACCGTTGGTGGCGGCTTCAACTCCGCCAGTCTTAATCAGGGGCGCATGTTCGTCGAGTTGAAGCCAAAAGCCGAGCGGATGGCGCTTGAACCGCTTCTGCGCGACCTGCGCCAGACCTTGTCGAAGATTCCCGGGATCACCAGCTACCCTGTCGCCGTGCAGAATCTGCGCATCGGCGGCGTCTCCTCCAATGCACAGTATCAATACAACCTTCAAAGCGTCACTTCGACGGACCTCTATCCGTGGTCGCAGAAAATTCTGCTGGCGATGCAGCAGGAGCGCCAGACCTTTGTCGATGTATCGAGCAATCTGCAGAACAATGCGCTTCAGGCGAATTTGGTGATTGATCAGGACAAGGCGCAAATGCTCGGTATCAATGCCGATCAGCTTCGCAACACGTTCTACTACGCTTTCGGTACCAACCAAGCGTCGACGATATTTTCCACGGCCGACAGCTATGAGGTCATTCTCGAACTCAATCCGGACATTCCCTGGACAACCGACAAGCTTGACCAGATGCAGATCCGCTCACCAACGACGGGCAAATTGATACCGCTTTCAGCCTTCGCCCATGTTGAGCGCAAGACCGGGCTGCTGGCAGTCAGCCAGCTCGGACAATTGCCCGCTGTCACAATCTCCTTTAATCTGCCGCAGGGCGTCTCGCTCGGTCAGGCGGTACAGGAGCTTGATGCTCTCAAAACGCAACTAGGTGTACCGGAAACCATCACATCGAGCTTTACCGGTACCGCCCAGGTGTTCCAGCAATCCCTCGCCAATCAGGGTTTGCTGGTCGGTGCGGCAATCCTGACGATCTATATCGTGCTCGGCATCCTCTACGAGAGCTTCGTCCATCCGCTTACCATCCTGACCGGCCTGCCGGCGGCGGCTGCAGGCGCACTCGCGACGCTCGAACTCTTTGGMTATGATCTGAGCGTCATCGCGATTATCGGCATCCTCATGCTGATCGGCATCGTCAAGAAGAACGCAATCATGATGGTCGATTTCGCGCTTGTTCGCCAACGAGCGGGTGAAACCTCGTTCGATGCCATTCGCGAAGCCTGCCTCGTGCGTTTCCGGCCTATCATGATGACGACCCTCGCTGCGCTCATGGGTACGATTCCCATCGCCATTGGGGCAGGAGCAAGCTCGGAGCTTCGTCAACCGCTTGGTGTTGCGGTCGTCGGCGGTCTCGTGGTTTCCCAGATCCTCACGCTGTTCATCACCCCGGTTATTTTCCTCTACATGGAGGATTTGTCTCGCGCCTTGAGCAAAATCGGCCACCGGCTGCGCGGCACGCACGCGCCGGCGCTGGCTGAATAGTCAAGCGAGAGTTGAGCACACCGCCGCAAAATGAATACTGGCAGCGACCAACACGAACGTGTGCCATATCGCGTTGTGAAAGGGCAACCTCTCCAAAATATGGAAAATAACGCCGAGCGAATAGACCACGCCACCGGCGAGAATGAGCCAAACGATCGTGGCGGAGAGCGCGCCGGAAAATTCCTGATAGGCCGCGGCGCCGCTCCAGCCGAGCGCAAGGTAGAGTGCGATCGACAGCCTGTCGAAGCGGTCTGGCTTGAGGAATTTTAAAAGTACGCCAACAATCGCAATTGCCCATACGCCTGCCAGCAGCCACCACGTTCCACTCTTGGCCATGAAGGGCGTATAGGTTCCGGCAATCAGGAGATAGATCGCAGAATGGTCGAAACGCCGCAGAAACCGCTTTATCGGCGAGAGCGGCCAGATATTGTACAAAGCCGAAAGTGACATCGATAGAACAAGCGTAGCAAGATAGACGGTCGTTGCCACATAAGGACCTAGCGCTGTCCGATCAAACATGAATAACAGCAGCGCGACTGATCCTCCCATCGCCAGAATAACGCCGATGACATGAACAGCGCCGTCAGCACGCAACTCAGCCAGCGTGTAGTCCCGGTAGGTTACGGCAGGCGCCGTTGAAGTGTCCGCTTTCGACATTGTGTTTCCGATTTCGCCTTAGCATTGACGTTTGGGGGCAGCTTGTCCAGCGCCTGCCGCTATTTTCGATCGATGTCGCCGCGCCCATAGGCGAGCAGCATAGCAAGAATAACCACGCCATAGATGATCTGCCGGCCAGCTTCCGGCATCTGCATAACCGCGAGGATCGATTGCAGCAGGGTGATCAGGATAACGCCAGCAATCGTACCGAGGTAATTGCCGCGTCCGCCGAGGATATTGGTCCCGCCAAGGACGACGGCCGCAATGGCCGGCAATAAATACGGATCACCCATGGCCTGATAAGCCTTGGTTGAATAACCCGCAAGCAGCACGCCGGCGAACGCGGCGGCTGCCCCTGACAAGACAAAACACCAGATGATCACCGCATTGGTGTTGACACCTGAGAGGTAAGCTGCGGCCTCGCGATTGCCCACCGCATAGACGCGGCGGCCGAATGCCGTACGGGTCAAAAGGAAGATGGTGAGCGCGCCAACGACGACCCATATGAGCAGGGCATTGGGGATACCGAAGACCGGCCGGCCGACAGCCAGGAAATGCATCGCATCGGTGGCATGGTCCTGCGGTGCAAAGCCACCCGTATGCAACACCATCAGCCCTTGCACCACGGCGTTCATGCCAAGCGTAAAAATCATGGATGGCAGCCGCAAATACGCCACTCCGAGGCCATTCAGCAATCCGACCATCGCACCGCAGAATACCCCGACCGGGATGGCGAGAAGATTGCCAGTCTCGCCGAACCAGCCCGCAACGGCCGTCGCCATCATCGCGCCAAGTGTCACCGTCCACGGGATTGAAAGGTCGATGTGACCGATCAGGATGACCATCATTGCGCCCGAGGCGATAATACCGAGAAACGCGCTGATCTGCAGTTGCTGCAGCAGATATTCGGGTGACAGGAACTCACGGGAATAGAGTGCTCCGCCAAGCAGCATCAGGATTATGCAGGAGAACGCGATGATAAGCGAACGGTCGAACGCAAACCGTAGCGCAGGAATGGTGCTGACCGGAAGTTTCGACTCGCTCATGCGAAAAGCTCCAGGCGGTTGCGGATACGCAGGACGCGCAATGCGCCGAGACTTACCGCCGCAAGCAGAACGACCCCTTGGAACAGCGGCTGCCACAACGGATCGAGATCAAACACGAAAAGCAGATCCTCGATGGTGCGAAGCACGAACGCACCGAAGATGGATCCGATAGCCGAGCCCCAGCCGCCAAACAGCGACGTCCCGCCAATCACCACGGCCGCGATGGAATTCAGCGTATAGGTTCCGGCGATCGGAGCCGAGGCCTCGCCTGAATAGGTGTTGAAGGTGAGCATCAGTCCGCCGATGGCGGCAAGGAAACCTGCGAGCGTATAAGCCAATAGTTTCGCCCGCTGTACCGGCACGCCGGACATATAGGCGGCCTGCTCGTTCGACCCCACCGCATAGGCCGCGCGTCCGAGCACTGAATTCCGGTAGGGTAGCCAGACGATCAGCACGATTGCAAGGAGTACGACAAGCGCTGTCGGTATGATGCCGAAGAGCTGGCCGGTCGCAAAGTCGGCGATATCCGACTGCACGTCACCTCCGGGTCCCGGACGAACATAGAGCGCGATGCCGTAATATACGGCACCTGTCGCAAGCGTCGTGATGATCGGTTGCAGCCGGCCCCAGACGATGATCGCCCCGTTGATGAACCCGGCCAGCGCACCCGCGCCAAGCACAATGGCGATGCCGAGGAAACCTTCGCCGATCGTTCCAACCACCAGGACCGACGCCAGACAATTGGCGAGGATGAAGACCATTCCCACCGAAAGATCAAGACCGCGCGTCAACACCGGCAATGTCTGCGCCATGGCGACCAGCGCGAGCAGGACCGCCTTGTTGGACGCCGTGGTCGCCACTGCCGCTGTCAGCCCGACCGGATGATTGCTGACGTAGATAATGAACATCACGATGAAGAGACCGATAGCTGCGAGCAACCCGCCATTGTGGTGGATGCGATGGCGAAGATCGTTCATGCCGCCTGTTCCTTGTCGTCGACATTCAGTGCCGTCTCGATGATGGTGCGCTCATTGAGGTGCTGGCCCTTCAGTTCCCGTGCGATGCTGCCGTTGTACATGACCAGGACGCGGTCACAGCAGCCGATCAGCTCTGCGTAGTCTGTGGAGTAGAAAAGCACCGCCACTCCTTTGTCCGCAAGGTCCCGAAGCAGCTGATACACTTCTTGTTTGGTGCCTACGTCGATACCGCGCGTGGGGTCATTGAGAAGGATGATGCCGGGATCGGTCATCAACCATTTCGCCAACACCACTTTTTGCTGGTTGCCACCCGACAGCGTGGAGACTGCGGCAGCAAGATCGGAAATCTTGATCTTCAGGCTGTCGATTATCCGTTCGACAGCGGAATGTTCTTTACCGCCATCCAATCTCAATCCCTTCTGGAACCGGGACAACGAAGCCAGACTGATATTATCGCGAATATTCATCGGCAGCATCAAGCCTTCCGTCTTGCGGTCTTCAGGAATAAGCGCCATTGGCAAGGAAGCCCGCATTGCCGAACGCGGTCCCGAAAGACGATGCGGTTTGCCCATTATTTCGACCGTGCCGGAAACACCCCTGAGCACACCGAAAAGCGCCAACAGCAGGGAACGCTGTCCCTGGCCGTCCAATCCTCCCAGTCCGACAATTTCGCCCTTACGAATATCAAGTGAGATATCGCGCAACTGAGTACCCCACGAAAGATTTTTGGCAGACAGTGCTACCGGTTCTGCCGGCTTCGGCGCTGGCTTGTCAGGATAGTGATGCGTCAATTCGCGCCCAATCATCATCTGGACGATGGCGCTGACGGAGCGCTCGCCCTTCCGGAACGTTTCGATCCTCCTTCCATTGCGGAAAACCGTTGCAACATCGGCAAGAGCCTCGATCTCATGCATCCGGTGCGAAACATAGAGAATACCCACGCCTTCAGACCGAAGCTTGCGGATGATCGCGTAGACACGTTCGACATCAGCGGCTGTCAACGCTGAAGTCGCCTCGTCCAAAATGAGCAGCTTCGGCTTTTTGCCCAACGCCTTGGCGATTTCCACCATCTGACGCCGTGACAGCGGCAGGTCGCGCACGAGTTCGAGCGGATGCACATCCTCACAGCCGATCGACGCAAGCAGCTCCCGCGCGCGCCGACGCTGTGCAGCACTGTCGATCAATCCCCCGCGAAGGGGAGGGGAGACGATCGAGAGATTATCCGCGACCGTCAGGTCAGGTAGCAACGAGAGCTCTTGGAACACGCAGACCACGCCTGCGGCCATCGCCTCCGTTGGATTGCGAAAATTTACGCGCCGTCCGTCGACGAAGACCTCGCCATCGCTCGGGTCGGTCACACCGGCGGCAATCTTGATCAGCGTCGATTTGCCGGCACCGTTCTCGCCAAGAATCGCATGAATCTCGCCTGGGTAGGCGACGAAATCCACCTCGTTCAGCGCAGCGATACCGCCATAGCGTTTCGAGACATGTTTCATTTCCAGAATTGGTGCAGCGTCCGACACGAAACCCCTCCCAAAGAGAGCCGGGGCGCACATTCTGCGCCCYGGCATTGCAGATTTACTGATCGGCTTTGGTCTGACCCATGATTTCCTGTGCACTGAAATTGATGCCGCAGGTCGGGAAGGAATTGCCARCGAAGAAGTTGTCAGTTTCTTTAGAATAGAAACTGTCGCCGTCCTTGAAATTCGGATCTTCAACGATGGACAGCGGCAGCGAAATTGATTGCGGGACGACCTCTCCTTCAAGGGCCGCAATCGCAGTCTTGATGGCAACGGCAACCTGCGCAGGGCCAGTACCGGCGGAGGTGCATTTCAATCCATCCTTGGAATATTCCGCGCAGAGCTTGCGGAAACCATTCTCCGTTTCACCGCCCACCGGCACGAACGGATGTTTGGCGTCGATCATGGCACGCACCGTTCCGGTCGAGCCCCCCTGTACGGAAACCCCATCGAAATGCTTGTGCACGGCAATGGCGTCAGCCACGACCTTCTGCGCAGTGCCGTCATCCCAGCGGCCGACGACTTCTACGGATTCCCACTTTCCGCCAGATTTTTTCAACACTTCCTGAATGCCTTCGTGACGATCGCGATCCACGGACGTGCCGGTAACGCCGCGCACTTCAAGCAGCTTGCCTTTGTTGCCAGGCACATTCTTGACAAGCCAGTTACCCCACAATTCGCCAAGGCCCTTCTGATCGACATTCACATTGACGGCCTCATCGGTATCGAGTGTGTTGTCGAAAGCAACGAGGATAACGCCGGCGGCATTGGCACGCTTGATGACGGGCTTGAATGCCGTCGGGTTCTGCGCGTTGACGACGATGGCGTCATAGCCGGAATTGATGAAATTATCGACTGCCGCGATCTGCGCAGCAACATCGTCGCCAGTCGAGACCACCTTAAATTCCTTCAGCTTGGCCTTCACCTCCGGCAAAGCGGCATAAGCTTTGGCGGTCTGAATCATCTGGATACGCCAGGTGTTGCCGATGAAACCGTTAGCAAGCGCTATGCGATACGGGCCTTCCTTCTTGGGCCATTGGAAAAACTTCGTTTCCGCCGTCAGCGGCTTGAAGCATTCCGCATCCTTGCTCGGACCTTTGACAATTTCGGGCCCCGCCGCATAGGCAGATACCGTCATCGCCAGAGTGGCAGCTGTAGCGGCCAACAGATATTTAAGTGTCGTTTTCATTTCAGTTCCTCCTCCTTGTTAGTTATTGTTTTGTATTCGCAGTTTTTACGGGGTTTGCGCGCCCCGTCGCGTCGTCTCCAATGCGTAGACAGAGCTTGTGGCGGTGATGTACAGCCGCGACTTTTCCGGGCCGCCAAAGGTGAGATTGGCGACGACCTCGGGCACGAGAATCCGTCCAAGCCTTTTTCCATCAGGCGTGTAACAGTGAACGCCGTCCTCGGCGGATATCCACAATAGCCCCTCGGTGTCGACGCGCAGTCCGTCAGGCACCATGTCGATCTCCGCAACCACGCGGCTGTTCCCAAGTTTTCTTCCGTCGATCACCTCGAGAGCGCGCACATTATGCGGACGCGAATTGTCGAAACCGAAGCCGTGACCGCGTGCACGGCCGGAATCGGCGATGTAGAGCACGGTTTCGTTGGGGGAGAACGCGAGACCGTTCGGCCTGTCGAAATCGTCCGCAACCACCTCTACGAGGTGCGTCTCCGGATCGAGCCGGTAAACCTGATTGCTGCCAATCTCACTTGGCGCACGAATGCCTTCATGATCGGAAATGATGCCGTAGGGCGGATCGGTAAACCAGATGGAACCATCGGATTTGACCACCACATCATTGGGAGAATTCAGGCGTTTGCCCTTCCAGTGCGTGGCGAGAACCTCGTAGCTGCCATCCTTGCCAGTGCGGCTGACACAGCGCCCGCCATGTTCGCAGGAAATCATCGCGCCGGTCCGGTCCAGCGTATTGCCATTGGTTCGTTGCGACGGCTGCCGGAACACCTGCAAGCCTTTATCGTGTGACCAGGACATCATCCGGTTATTGGGAATGTCCGAAAAGCGCAGTTCGTTCGTTTCGTTGATCCAGACTGGCCCTTCGGCCCAGATAAAGCCTGTCGCGATCTGCTCCAGGCTGGCGTCAGCCGGAAAAAAAGACGCGAACTGCTCATCGTCCGATGAAAGAAACTCCTCTCCCGCTCCCATGATTTGGCTCTCCCATGCCGATCTGTCATGCTTTTTCACGCAGCCTATACGGCTGCTATCGTTTCCCGGCCTTCAGCCGCCGCTCACGCGTTGGTCTATCATCGGCTGCAGGCATCCCCAGCAATTCAATGTAAGAAGAACGTGTCCATTCCATATGCCAGGCTAGCAATTCCACAACCTTCTCATTGTCGTTCTTCGTAACCAGCTCAAGCAGGCGCTTGTGCTCTCCATGCGACTTTTCATTGAGTGCAGGATTGAGCGACAGCCGGTTGCGCAAGGCCTGGATGCGGAACGCGATAACGGTGAACGTCTCGGACAGAAACTGATTTTCTGCGAGATCGAACATTGCTTGGTGGAACATCCCGTCGAGAACGCGATAGTCCTGCGTGTTTCCATTTGCCATCGCCACGTCCATGTCAGCGACAAGC
>NZ_JBFUMG010000042.1:0-18148 GCF_054049495.1 Phyllobacterium sp. P5_D12
GTCTATCACACCTATTCCGCCTATGCGCGCGGGGTCGACGGCATCTGGGCCATGTATCAATGGCTCGACCGCGCACCCAAGGGAAGAAACGAAAAAGACGACGTCTGGTGGCGCCGCCACGACGAATACAACAACTGAGCAAAGTTCGTGCCTGTGGCGGTAGTGCGGACACGGCCGATCCGAGAATTCATCAAAGGAGCTTAGAATGAGCGAGGCCTACACGGGCGGATGCGCTTGCGGCGCGATCCGTTATCAAATTTCCGCCGAACCGGTTGTCATGCTCGATTGCCAGTGCCGCCAATGCCAGCGTGAAAGCGGCACCGGCCACGCCTCCCATCTGACCTTCCCGCGTGCCGGGGTAAACGTTGAAGGCGAAGCGACGCTCTGGAACGCGACTGGCGATAACGGAACTGTAAAAACCCGCGCGTTCTGTCCCACCTGTGGATCGCCGGTCTATATGACATTTCCAGATATGCCGGACTATTTCGTCGTGCGTGCCGGGAGCCTCGACGATCCTGGCCGATACAAGCCACAGTTGGTTTCCTGGGCGGCCGCCGGGTACCCATGGGACCACCTCGACCCTGCCCTGCCGAAATTCGAAAAGATGCCGCCGACGTAACGGTTTGATTGTTGGCCAACAGCAACAGGCGTATAGTCGCTGTGGGCGGAGGGCGGATCAGTTCGCGGCCTCTGGCGTAAGCCGGACCGCGTGGGAGGTTTGCCATGACCACTTACGTAATGTTGATCAACTGGACCGAGCTCGGCGTGAAAAATATACGCGATTCGCCGGCAAGGCTCGATGCAGCCAGAAAGCTGCTCGGCGAGATGGGCGGTTCCTTCAAGGAATTCTACCTCACCATGGGCGAATACGACATGGTTGTGATCGGCGAGGCGTCCGATGATGCCGTCATGGCGCGGTTCGCACTTTCCCTCGGCATGAAAGGCAATGTGCGCACGAAAACCCTGAAGGCCTTCCCGGAAGCAGCCTATCGCGAGATCATCGCCTCACTCGGCTAGAGCAATTCCAGGAAAAGTGGGAACCGGTTTTCCGTCCGGGATTGCGAAGGATGCATGTAAACTATCTGGAGGCGATACGCGACGACCCGCCTGGCATGCGTGCGACCACGACAAGCTGCGTAACCTCGCCCCGCTTGAAGGCGGCGAGGAAACGGCGATAATCCTTGAAGGACACACAGCCGTTCGAATCCCCGCGCGGTCCGAGCATATAGGTATGCGCCAGAAGTCCGTCGCGACCGAAGATCTTGCCCGGTTCGACAGGGTTCAGCCTGATTGCCTGGACGCCGTGGAAAAGCTTCTCGCGCATCGTGAGATTATAGGTATGCGGCGGTGTGGCGCCGCGCATCCTCTTGTGAACATAGTGCGGATTGTCGAGCATCGGTCCCAGCCCGGAATGCGCTTCCAGGCGCTCGCCATTCGGCATGTAGACGGTTTTCGCCTCGATACTGTAGATGGCCGTGCGGTTGCGTGAAGCAAAAAGCGGCGCAGGCCTGTAGCTCGGTGCATTGTCCTGAATGGCATTGTCCTGCGGCGCATAGGCCAGCATTTGCGGAGCAGCACGCTTCAAGGCCTTCGTTGAAGGCAAGAGCACATCGTCTGCCGGCCGGCGCGGCCTTATCCCTGGCAACGGCACCGCAGCGATATCATCCTCTACTGCCGGTTCCTCCTCGGCGAGCACAAGGCTGAACGGCCCCTGCGGCGAGGTCCCGACCGGCGGCGGCGCGTCCTGCAAGGCAGCCACTGCAATTGCCGGCGCTGGCGCGGAGGGTGCAGCAACAGGTGGCTCTGCGTCAAACGCGGTGTATGTCTGGATCGAGGCGACTTGCGTCGTATCGATGCCGGAAGCGCGGGCGCCAAAGGCATCTTCTGCCAAGGGTCCGGCCCGCACCACATCAAAACGCGCACCGAAAGACTCGGCGGCCAAAGGATGATGCACGGCAACTACCACCTTGGGCTTAGGCTGCGCAATGACGCTGATCTCTCCGGTCGGCAAGATCACCGAACCTTCGTCCATGGTGCTGACCTGCCAGGCCGTGTGTTTCAGCTCCGGCACGCGCGGAAACTTCGAGGTTTTGGGTAAAGTGTCCAAGGGGCTGACGAGCGCGATGGAAGGCGCCGAAAACGCCCGCTCCTCCCGACTGAAGGCGCTGCCATCCGCGGCATGGGAGCCGAAAGCGCCTTGCATCGTTGCCACCGCGGCAAGCGCGCCGAGCGAAGCCGCGGCACTGACGCCCGCAAGCAAGCCAGCGGACAGCAACCGGCGGCCACGATAAAGGCCCTTCTCGCCAGAAGGCGCAAAGCCCTTGGCGGATCTGACTGCAAACCCCATGATACACGCAACCCACGCTTGGACACCAACGCGTCAGCCTGCGCAAAACCCTATTCCCGTGGCAAAACTGAGGCCACAAGACGTAAAACCTGGCTCGCGCCGTCATGCTGACTTTATGGACAATGAAGAATGTTGGTTACCAACCCGTTTATGCAGCGACAAATGTTTGAATGAATTTTGGCACGGGAGCAGCGGGAGCAGCCCACCACTCCCTCCTGGTGGGCCACCCCATTCAAGCCTCGACTTCGACGACGAGTTCAATCTCGATCGGCAGGCCAAGCGGCAGGCTTGCAACGCCGAGCACGACGCGGCCGGAGAGCTTTTCCTCTCCGAAGACCTGCAGCAGCAGTTCGGAAGCACCGTCCGCGACTTTCGGATGGTCTCTGAAATCACCCTCGGTGGCGATGTAAACGCCAAGTTTTGCGACTGCCTTCACCTTGTCGAGTGAGCCAAGATGTTCTCGCATGGCCGACAGTGCGCTCAGTGTAGCCACTTCCGCGGCCTTGCGGCCGTCTTCGGCGGTGAGTTCACCGCCAACGCGTCCGATGAACTGGGGCTTGCGGTCGATGACAGGCAACATCCCGCTGAAGAAGACGAGGTTGCCGATCGTCACGGCTTCCACGTAAGCGCCAAACGGGGTCGGCGGCGATGGAAGCGTGATGCCCAGTGCCTGCAGGCGCTGTTCTGCACCGGCTGATGGTGCTTTCACAAGGTCTACCATTTGCCCAGATGTGCGCCGCCATCGACGTGAAGCACCTCCCCTGTTATGTGCGGAGCTTCCGTCAGGAAGACGACCGCATCAACGATTTCCTTAACGGTCGAAATGCTCGCCATCGGTGACAAGGTCCGCAGGAAATCCTTCGGATTGTCCTTGTGCAAGGGTGTGTCGACCACACCGGGAGCGACCGTGTTGACCCGGATACCATCGCTTGCATATTCCATGGCGATGTTCTTGGAGATCGCGTCGATCCCGCCCTTGGTCATCATCGGGACCGAGGCGGAAAGGCCGGCGATCGGATGATCGATCAATGGCGTGGTGATACTGACGATGCTGCCGCCGGAGTTCTGCGCCAGCATCTGCTTGACGACCCGCTGGGTCAGATGGATGAAGCCTTCGAGATTGGTCGAGGACAGCTTCCTGAAGTCGTCCATCGTATAGTCGATGAACGGCTTGGTGTAGAAGATGCCGGCATTATTGACGAGGGCATCGATCGAGCCGAACCGGCTGATTGCGGTCTCTGCAACGCGCCTTGCTGTTTCGGGATCACCGATATCGCCATCGACGACAGCGATCTGATCTGAAGCCCGGAAAGCATCTGACGAGGTTACCTGGCGGGAAGTCGCGACGACATTGTAGCCGCGCTCGGCAAAGGCGTTGACGATGCCTGCTCCGATACCCTGGGAGGCGCCCGTGACGATAACAGTTTTAGGTGTTGGCATTTTAATCTCCATCGGTTGCTAGCGCAGCAATTGCGCTTGTTGCCGATGAATATGGCCGAGACCCTATTGCGCGATTAGATGGAAATATTTGGAATCTATTTTCCATATATGCAAAAATCTGTCTATGACGGATTTGAACGATATCGCGGTTTTCGTGAAGGTTGCGCAGTTCGAGAGCTTCAGCCGCGCGGCGCGCTCGCTCGGGATGCCGGTATCGACCGTCAGCCGCAAGGTCTCTGCGCTCGAAGACCAGCTCGGGGTCACCTTGATCCAGCGCACGACCCGCAAACTGACGCTCACGCTACAGGGCCGCGCCTACTACAGTCAGTGCAGCGAACCTCTCAGCCAGTTGTTCGATGCCGAGCAAGTTCTGACCCAAACGCAGAAACAAGCGGAGGGCCTGCTGAAAATCTCGGTGCCTGTGCTCATGGGGCAGGAACCATTTTATGAATTTCTCTCCGCCTTCCTGAAAAGACACCCGCGCATCGAGGTCGATCTATTCATCACAAACCTCTTCGTCGATCTGATCGCGGAGAATGTCGACGTCGGCATTCGCTTCGGAGAGTTGCGCGATTCAACAATCGTCACGCAAAGGATCGGCAAGAGCGTCCGCTATGTCGTCGCGGCACCGGACTATCTTGAAGGGCGGACCGCCCCGGAAAAACCAGAGGATTTGAAGGACCACCAGTGCATCCTGCTCAACGGGCGCAACAATGAGGCGGAATGGCATCTGGTCAACGGACGTAAATCCCTCAAGCAGCATTTGTCAGGACCGCTATCGAGCCGGGATTTTCAGTCGGTCGCCGCGTTCACCTATCGTGGCCACGGCATCGGCCTTTTGCCGTCGACCTATTGCGACGAACAGATCAAACGCGGCGAACTTATCCGCCTGCTGCCGGACTGGTCATCGCCGGAGATCTTCGTGCATGCGGTCTATCCGACCCGCCGGTATCTGCCGGCAAAACTGCTGGTCTTTCTCGATGAACTAAAGGCGTGGAAGAGMCCGCTGTGGATTCCATTGCGCTGACAGCCATGTAATCTGGCTAGTAGCATACATCGAACTACTTAGAGAGACCGGTCATAGCAAAGTAAAAATGAAGGCATCCGAGCTCAAAGCTTGCCGTTTTGAACTATCTCGGCTACTTTTGACAACTGCTGCAAGTTAGTCGGGGACGGCTGTCAGCCGGGTTTCACATGTCACATAATCTTATGGTCAATGGCAATGACTATGCCGTCGATGTGGATGACGACATTCCGCTTCTATGGGTTCTTCGCGACACCATAGGTCTTACAGGCACGAAATTCGGCTGTGGCATTGCCATGTGCGGTGCCTGCACCGTGCATGTGGATGGCATGCCGGTGCGGTCGTGCATCATGCCGGTTGCAGAGGCGGTGGGCAAGCCTATCACCACGATCGAGGCGATTGGCGATACAGCCGAAGGCGCGCGGATACAGAAGGCCTGGCTCGAAATCGATGTCGTCCAGTGCGGTTACTGTCAGTCCGGACAGATCATGTCCGCGACTGCCCTCCTTGCTGCCAATCCATCGCCGAGCGACGACGATATTGATGCGGTCATGGCGGGAAATATCTGTCGGTGCGGCACGTATCCGCGCATTCGGGCGGCTATCAAGCAAGCAGCGAAGGCGGGGTGATGCGATGTCCATTCACGACAAAGTCAACGTTTCCGTCTCGCGCCGTCACTTTCTGATCGGCGCATCGCTGACAGGAGCTGGCCTCGTTTTCGGGTTGCGTCCGTCGATTTCTTTTGCTGCCGCAGCCGGGTTTGAACCAAACCCCTTCATTCGCATTCCTGCCGATGGCAAAATTGTTCTCATCATGCCAGCCGCGGAGATGGGGCAAGGCATCTATACGTCGATAGCGATGCTGCTCGCCGAAGAACTGGAAGTCCCCCTCGACCAGGTCGTGCTGGAGCATGCACCCGCCGATCCTGCCCGTTACGCAAACCCGTTGCTGGGCGACCAGATCACCGGCGGTTCACTCTCCATTCGTGGTGTTTACGAGCAGATGCGCAAGGCCGGTGCCAGCGCCCGTATGGTGCTGATCAACACCGCAGCGCGTGGCTGGGACGTTGCGCCGGATACGTGCACAGCCGAGGCCGGGGAGGTCGTTCACGCCGCAAGCGGACGCACCGCGGCCTATGGCAGCCTTATTCGGGCGGCTGCAGCCGAGACCGTTCCACAGGACGTGCCACTGAAGCCGGCATCGAGCTTCAAGGTTATCGGCCAGGCCATCCGGCGCCTTGATAGCCCGCAGAAAGTGAACGGTACAGCAAAATTCGGCATCGACGCCCGTCCGGAAGGCGTGTCCTACGCCGCTATTGCGATCTGTCCGCATTTCGGCGGCAAGCTGCGCAGCGTCGATGACAAGCCGGCAATGACCGTCAAAGGCGTCAAGCAGGTGGTCCGCATCGAGGACGCTGTTGCGGTCGTGGCCGACAATACAGGTTCCGCCCGCAAGGGGCTTGCGGCACTTTCCGTCGAGTGGGACCCCGGACCCAGCGGCGATCTCACCTCGGCCGAACTCGAGAAGCGCGTCGAGGATGCGACGAACGATGGCAAGGCACTGCCTCATATAAATGAAGGCGATGTCGTCAAGGCTGAAGCCGAACACGGGCCCGTTCATGAATTCGTCTACCGCATGCCGATCCTCACGCATTCGGCAATGGAGCCAATGAACTGCACACTTCACGTTCGGGGCGACAGCTGCGACGTGTGGACCGGCACTCAGGTCGCAGGGCGCGCGCGGCAGGCCGTAGCCGACGTCACGGGCCTGCCTTTGGACAGGGTCCTTGTTCATAACCAGCTTCTCGGTGGCGGTTTTGGCCGACGGCTCGACGTCGACGGCGTCATTCTGGCGGCGAAGATCGCGAAACAGGTGGATGGCCCGGTGAAAGTCACCTGGAGCCGCGAGGAGGACATCCGCCACGACTGTTATCGCTATCTGAACTACAGCAAGGTCAGCGCGACGCTCGGCCCGGACGGCATGCCCGTCTCATGGCGTCACCGCGTGATCGGTCCAGCCGTCATGGCGCGCTGGCTGCCGGCCTTTACCAAGGACGGCATCGATCTTGACATCATGGGCGGTGCAGAATCGTCCTACGCGATCCCGAACAAATTTACCGAGTTCGTGCGCCATGAGGCTCCGGACGGAATGTTGACGGGGAACTGGCGCGGCGTCGGTGCCACGCGCAACATCTTTCCGATCGAAGGCAGCATCGACGAACTGGCTAGTGCAGCGAAGATCGATCCGCTCGAGTACCGCAAGCGCCTGCTCCAGCACAAGCCGCGCCTCCTCGCTGCTCTTGATTTGGCCGCCGAAAAGGCTGGCTGGTCAAATGCCCTGCCCCAAGGCAAAGGCCGGGGCATCGCCCTTTCGGAGGATTTCGGCAGCTTTGCCGCAATGATCTCTGAAGTCAGCGTCGGGGACGATGGAAAACCCAAGGTCGAGCGCATCGTCTGCGCAGTCGACTGTGGCCAGGTCGTCAATCCGGACACGGTGGACGCCCAGATATTGAGCGGCATCGTCTATGGCCTCAGTGCTGCACTCTACGGACGCCTGACCGTCCAGAACGGAGCCGTTGTCGAGAGCAACTTCGACGACTCCCCCGTGTTGCGCATACGCGAGACGCCGAATATCGAGGTATACATCGTTCCAAGTTCGGAGGCGCCAGGCGGCATAGGCGAGGTCGGAACGCCGGGCGTTGCCCCGTCGCTGTTCAACGCGATCTTTGCGGCGACCGGCAAGCGGCTGCGGTCGCTGCCGATCGACCAGTACGAATTCCAGAGGGTGTGATCATGGCCATGCGTTTTGCCGCCATTGCGATTGCATCCGTTCTCGCGACAGCCGGAACATATGTCGTCCTGGGCCCCCTGCAGGGCAACGCCCAGACATCTGGTAGCGGCCCGCTCAAGGCCGTCTCCGATTTCGATGCGATAGCTGACACCAGCGCACGCTCGAAGGCCATCTTCGAAGAGGCAAGCCGCGTCCTGACGCATCCGCGCTGCATCAACTGTCATCCGGCGACCCGCAGCCCGACGCAGGGCGAAGACAAGCATCCGCACGTACCGTTGATGATCGCCAGCAATAGCTCGATGGGCCCGCTGGGTCTTGCATGCAGCGCCTGCCACGGCGCGGAGAATCGTTCGATCGTCGGAAGCCGCATGAAATCCATCCCGGGCAACGCACACTGGCAATTGGCTCCGGCGAGCATGGCCTGGCAAGGGCTTACGGTCAGCGAAATCTGCCAGCAGGTGAAGGACACGAGCCGGAACGGCAATCGCTCGCACGAGGATCTCATAAAACATATGGGCGAGGATCACCTGGTCGGCTGGGCCTGGCACCCGGGCGATGGACGCACCGCCCCTCCCGGATCGCAGGAGACATTTGCAGCGCTGATCGCCGCCTGGGTGAAGACCGGAGCCGACTGTCCCGATTGATCAACCGGGCCCGGCCAGACCCAACAAAACTGTGATTTTGCCGAAATGCAATTAGCGGTTACGCTGCCAGCGCATCACAGAAAAGCTCAGGAGTTAGACGATGAAGACAATCCTCGTACTTGCCGCTGCTTTCGGTCTTACCGTATCGGCCGCCTCGGCCGATTGCCCCGGACACACGGCCTCCGTCGACAAGACGACAACGGCAAGTGTCTCGAAAGACCAGACACCCATTCCGGCTGAGAACCAATCAGTCAAACAGGAAAAGCCCCAACAGGAAGCCGAATAGCTCGAGCTTTCGGGCGTGCCCACCAGTGTCGTCACAGTCGGGTATTGCCTCATCCCTCTCCGTCATCCTCGGGCTTGACCCGAGGACCCACGGCTGAACTGCGAGGGCATAGCCATTTCGGCAGTTATGCTCGGTTGCCCCGAAACCACTGTGCTTCCTTTGCCACGGGTCCTCGGGTCAAGCCCGAGGATGACGGAAAGGTGGGTAGATTTCAGGGCGTAAACCCACCCCCCTCATGGCGAGCTTCCTGAGCTTTCTGAGCTTGTCGAAGGGCGAACCACGCACGGCTATTTCACGGCCCTGAGTTCCGAAGCGCTCTTCAAGACCCTCCCGCCGTCATCTTGCTCGATCATATAGGCGGGTTCTTCCTTCGAAGCCTTGCGCGTCACCTCGACACCCTTGATCCTCCGCGTCACGGATTTCGTGAATTCCTCGACGACTTTGCCAGAGCCAACGCCTTTGGCCCAATTCCATACAACATGCGCGCCTTTGTGAAAATGTGTCATGGGTGGGCAGTGGCTCCAAGTTGAGGCGGCCTCAGGAAGCCATCCCCCTTGTGGTGAGAGCCCGTTGAACCACGCACGGCTAGATCGCGACCTAAGCTCCGAAGCGCTTTTTCAAAATCCATTGCTGGGCTCACTTTACCGCGCGTCCCTTGGTTTACATTTTGCAAGGAATTTCTTTGACGTCTTTTTCTTCGAGTTCAGCTTCCCAGATGCAGTCATGTTTCGTGGGTCGTGTAACTCTTACGGAGACATGGCCAGGACGCGGCTTATATTCGTTCTTCTCTGAGTCGGGCATTTTCTGACCGTTGATAAACACTACGTAGTCGCGCGGGGGAATCGGCTCCACTTTTATCTTAATCAATGGAGCGATTTCGAGCGGAAATGAGACAAACCTGAAGTCCGCTAACCGATTTGCCATCGCCAATTGTGCTGGATTTTCTATATTGAGATCGACTTTCATGCCGCCGCCGGTAATGGCAACGAGCGTTCTATCCGATATTGCAACCTGACCAGTGCCGTTCATTGCCATGGAAAATTTATCCACCAAGACTGGATCGAAACCAGCCGTTTTTGCTTCGCCCTGAAATTTATTCGCGATGCGCTCAAGCACCCATGTCTTGCCAGTATCAGTCACGACGATGCCCGTCTGTTTGGACCACGCATCAATCGACACGTTATAATCAAGGTCAGCGGCGAGGACCATGCCGCATTGTATCGGTTGCAATAATAATAAAGCGACCACCGCCTTGATCATCGTCGTCTCCCCCGGATTTCTTTTCTCTCAGCCGCTCAATGCTTAGAAGTAGAACGAGGATGACCAAAATACCCACTCCCGCCAACATAAAATAGAGGTGGCTGATATACCACTGCTGGACCTCAGGCGAAGMAATCGATGACCAGCAATTGTTCACCAAAAGGTTCGCGACCTTCAGCTTCCACATGATTCCGTACATCACCGCTTGCGCAAATCCGAACATTGACAGGAACACCAAGGTGAGTCGCCAAAGCGTTAGTTGGATATTGCCTTGAATCCCGAGCAATAAAGCGGCGCCCAAGCTCACAAGCGCAGTTGCCATCGTCATATCGAATTCAACGACACCATTTAGATAAAGGATTGTCTGCTCGTACGGCGCGCTTACAGCGTCTGATGGAATGCAAACGGACGCTTCAATAGTTAGGACTACTAACAAGCTCCAGGCAGAACCAGCAAGCGCTCCGCATATAACTGCCCACCAAACAACACCTAATTTATTCATGCCCCCCCGGCAGCATTCAAAAAAGACGCTTATAACTTCGCCACTGAGAATTCTACCATGCTATAGTCAAGCAAGCGACTAGACTTTGCTATTGGCTACGAGAACCAATCCACCTGCTACAATAGTTGGCTAAAGTGCCTTCCTTAATTTCTTTCACATAACCCTCAAAATTACTCATCCCTTCGTCGTCTTGCCAATTCCTCCCCTGATCCTTACATAAATCATTGGAGGACGGCCTCCACGCTTCCCAAGCGTTTCCAGACAATCCGGGACGGCCCGATCGAACATTAAAGGATGGTCGTCATGGCCTGGATTATTCTCATTCTCGCCGGTCTATTCGAAATCGGCTGGGCCATCGGGCTCAAATATTCCGATGGTTTTACCAAACTCACTCCGTCTGTTCTCACCGCCGGCAGCATGGTCATCAGCGTCGTTCTGCTCGGCCTTGCCCTGCGCGATCTGCCGGTCGGCAGCGCCTATGCGGTGTGGACCGGCATCGGCACGGTCGGCACGGCGCTGCTCGGCATGTATATCTTCGGCGAACCGGCAACGGTTGTGCGTCTCGTCTGCATCGGGCTGATCGTTGCGGGTATCGGCGGGCTGAAATTTCTTGCGTGAGGCAAACGCCAGACGTGCAATCGGGGGGCGTCTTGTTCTAAAGTAGCAGCATGACCGAACAGCAGATCACGCCCCTCACCTTTTCCGAAATCGAGCGCTATGCCCGCCATATCATCCTTGGCGAGGTGGGCGGGCCCGGCCAGCAGAAGCTGAAGCGCGCCCGCGTGCTTGTCGTCGGCGCCGGCGGGCTCGGCGCGCCGGTGCTGCAATATCTGGCGGCGTCGGGTGTCGGCACGCTCGGCATTGTCGATGACGACCGCGTGTCGCTGTCGAATCTGCAGCGGCAGATCATCCATTCCACCGAGCTCGTCGGCTCGCCCAAGGTGGAGAGCGCCGCGCGCGCCATTGCCGCGATCAACCCGCATGTGACGGTCGAGGCGCATGAGCTGCGCATCGCGCCGGACAATGTCGCGGATCTCGTCAGCCGCTATCACATCGTCGTCGATGGCTCGGATAATTTCGATACGCGCTATATGCTGGCGGATACTTGCCTTGAGCAGAAGCGCCCGCTGGTTTCGGCGGCGCTCGGGCGGTTCGACGGCTCGGTGACGACGCTGCTCCCCTACGCGGCAAATGCGGCGGGCGAGCCGAACCCATCCTACCGCGACCTCTTCCCCAATCCGCCGCCGCCCGGGCTTCTCCCCGCCTGCGCCGAGGCAGGCGTGCTCGGCGTCCTGCCCGGCGTCATCGGCACCCTGCAGGCGACCGAGGTGATCAAGCTCATCACCGGCATCGGCGAACCGCTCATCGGCCGGCTGCTGCTTTACGATGCGCTGACCTCGCGCTTCGAAACGATCAAGTATAAAGCGCGCAAGGCCTGAGCGATGGCGCTCGCGCTTTCCGCCGAACAGCAGGCGATTGCCAATGGCGCGCGCGGGGAAGGTGCCGCGATGGCGATGCGCATCGTCGCTGCTACGGCGCGGCTGATGGGTGCGCCATCCCTCATCCCGATCGCCTCGGCGCATATCGACGGCGCGCTCTATCACGGCGATAGCGGGACGCTGTTTGCGGAAAAGCTAGCCCTCGGCGGCGCCAGGGTTGCGGTGCGCGCGACGCTGAATGTCGGCTCGCTCGATCTTACCGGCTGCTCGAAGAACCGCCTGCCACCCTATGAACGCGGCATGGCGCGGCGCATGATGGATGCCTATCGCGCGCTCGGCTGCGAGCCAAGCTGGACCTGCGCGCCCTATCAGGCCGGGCATCGTCCCGCGCTCGGCAGCGACGTCGCCTGGGGCGAGAGCAATGCCGTGGTGTTCTGCAATTCGGTGCTTGGCGCGCGCACCAACCGCTATGGCGATTTCCTCGATATCGCCTGCGCCATATCCGGCTTTGCGCCCTATTACGGCCTGCACCGGCCGGAAAACCGCCGCGCCACGGTGGTTTTCGATGCGTCCGCTCTCGATCCGGCTTTCCTCGGCTCGGAGGTCGCCTGGCCGATCCTTGGCAGTCTTTACGGCCGCGAGATCGGCGATGCCGTCGGCGTCGTTGCGGGCGTCACTGTCCACCCCGGCGAGGATGCACTGAAGGCATTCGGGGCGGCTTCCGCTTCGGCAGGCGCCGTCGGCCTGTTCCATGTCGCGGGCGTCACCCCGGAAGCGCCGGACCTTGCAACGGCCCTGCATCACCGGCCGCCGCAAGCTGTGATCAAGGTGACGGCGGAGATGATCGCGGATTCGCGCCGCCGCCTCTCCACCGCGCTCAACATGGATCGCATCGACGCCGTCGCCATCGGCAGCCCGCATCTGTCAATCGCCGAGTTCGACAGGCTGGAAGCGTTGATCGGCAAACGTAAGCTCAAGGTTACGCTCTACGCCTGCACCGGCCGTCATACGCTTGCATCGCTGGAGAAAAATGGCCGCCGCGAGGCGCTGGAAGCCGCAGGCGTCGTCATCGTCGCCGACACCTGTGTCGTGGTCACGCCGATCTTGCCGGATATCGCAGGCGCGGTGCTGATGACCAATTCTGGCAAGTTCGCGCACTATGCGCCGGGCAATACCGGCTATGGCGTCATCTATGGCTCGATGGCCGAATGCGTGGAAAGCGCCGTTCTCGGCCGCCCGGTATTTGAGGCTGCAGCATGAAGGCCGAAGTCCTTGTCGCGGGTCAACCTGCCGAAGCGCCTGCCCTTGTGCTCACAGCGCCGATCAGTTTCTGGGGCGGTGTCAATCCGAAGACCGGTCTGATTGCGGATGTGCGCCATCCGCAGCATGGCGTTTCGATCAGCGGCAAGGTGCTGTGCCTGCCCGGCACCATCGGCTCGTCCTCGGCTGCCGCCGTGCTGCTGGAGCTGGTCAGCGCAGGTCTCGCACCGGCCGCGCTCATCCTGCATGAACCCGACGCCATCTTATTGCTCGGCCTCATCGTTGCGCAGGAGATGGGCCATTTAACTCCGATGGCGCTGAGATTGGATCGCGGAGAATTTGGAAAGTTCGTGGATACAAAGCTGGCAATTGGCAGTGAGGGTTCAATTACACCGAGCTAGGTGCTGCGAGACCATTTGAGAATTCAGCCTGACGAGTCCAGCTGGTGTGGTTTTTCGAGAACCGGAGCGCAGCGGACTTATTCGTCCGTGAGCACCGGAAGCGCAGAAAACCGCATCAGATGGCCGTCAGGGTGGATTGTCACCGGTCTCGGGGCAGGACCCGGTCGGGCGGGCGATGCCCATCGATGAAGGCGCGGATGTTGATGATCACCTTCTCGCCCATATCGATACGGCCTTCGAGTGTTGCCGAACCCATATGCGGCAGGATCACGACCTTGCCTTGCCGGGCAAGCTTGCGCAGCTTGGAGTTGACCGCAGGCTCGTGCTCGAACACGTCCAGCGCCGCGCCCGAAAGTTTGCCGTGTTCCAGCTGCTCAATCAGCGCATGCTCATCGATGATCTGACCGCGCGCGGTGTTGACGACAAACGCCGTCGGCTGCATCAGCGCAATACGCCGGGCGGAGAGGAGATGGAAGGTCGCGGGTGTCGAAGGACAATTGACCGAAATGATGTCCATGCGCGCAAGCATCTGGTCGAGGCTCTCCCAATAGGTCGCCTCAAGTTCGTCTTCGGTCTTGGGGCTCACGGGTTTGCGGTTATGATAGTGAATCGATAGACCAAACGCCTTGGCGCGGCGGGCTACAGCGGTGCCGATCCGGCCCATGCCGACAATGCCGAGGCGCTTGCCCCAGATGCGGCGGCCCAGCATCCACGTCGGCCCCCAACCTTCCCATTTACCATCGTCGAGCAGGATCGATGCCCCCTCGACCAGACGCCGCGGAACCGCCAGCATCAAGGCCATGGTCATGTCCGCCGTGTCTTCGGTCAGTACATTGGGTGTGTTTGTAACGGTAATGCCGTGTTTGGCGGCGGCCACGACGTCGATATTGTCGGTGCCATTGCCAAAATTGGCGATGAGCTTGAGATTGGGACCGGCGGCGCTGATAATCTCTTCGGTGATATGGTCGGTAATGGTCGGCACAAGGACATTCGCGTGGCTGACTGCCTCGATCAGTTCCGTCCTCGTCATCCGTCTATCATCGACGTTAAGCCGCGCCTCAAAGAGTTCGCGCATGCGCGTCTCGACGGAATCCGGCAGTTTGCGGGTGATGACGACCAGAGGCTTTTTGCTCACCAATATTCCCCTCCCAATTCGCGACGCATTGAGACCTCTTTAACCAAGTCATTGCAAACTGCAATTGCTCGTGGCGTTCTGCACCTGTCTATCAAGGCGGCGTACAGAAGACAAAGAAAAATAGGGATCGTTCTCCATTCGGCCGCAATTTGGCGGTTGCAAACCCGGGACGATAAAGGACTGACTTGTTGAATATTCGAAATTTTCGCCTTTTTGCTTTTGCGGCTGCGATCGTTCTGGCAAGTCCGCTCGGCATGCCGGGACTGGCACGGGCTGCGGCTGCGGCACAGATAGGCCCGAGCGGCCTGCCGCTGCCGCGTTTCGTCAGCCTGAAGCCGGGGCGCGTCAATTTGCGCGTAGGGCCTGGGCGCGATTATGCCGTGACCTGGCTCTTTCTCAAATCCGGCCTCCCGGTCGAGATCGTGCAGGAATATGATAACTGGCGGCGCATCCGCGATTCGGAGGGCACAGAGGGCTGGGTCTATCAGTCGCTGCTGTCTGGCAAGCGCACGGCAATGACCGCGCCTTGGCAGCGCGACAAGGATGGCGTGATGCTGAACGTCTATCGCAGTGCCGACGATAAGGCGAGTGTTGTCGCCAAAGTGCAGCCCGGCGTTCTCGGGAGCCTCAAGACCTGCAATGGCAATTTTTGCCGTGTCGTATTCAGCGGCGCCAGCGGCTGGATGCGTCAGTCGGACATCTGGGGCGCCTATCCGGACGAGAAGTTCGACGACTAGACCTCGGAAAGCGGCGGCACAACGTCGCCATTGGCTCATTTCGCCTCACAGTTCCCCTTTGCGGACCGAGGGTCAAATTTCGGCCCGACTCTTTCGCTAGCAGCCTTTTAACCCGTCGTCATGCAATCACCACAACCGATTGCTAGTGATGCGGCGGCGCATAAGCGAGCAGACGATTCGAGCACTGGGCCCACCCCTGAAGGAGAACGTAATGGCTAGAATGCATGCTATTGTCGGGCGTGCCCGCCGTGTGATTGACGAATCCCTTTTAAGCAACACGGCGCGATCGGTCAGGCGGGACCGACTTACATACCTGTCACCACGGAAGCTGAGGCGCCTTGAAGCCGCATTGAGTGAGATCCAGAAGCGGCGGGTGCCCGGCGATGTGGCGGAGTTCGGCGTTGCCCTCGGCGGAAGCGCGATCGTCCTCGCCACGACGGCGACGAGCCAGGGGCGGAGCTTCCATGGCTTCGACGTTTTCGGCATGATCCCTCCTCCCACCTCGGAAAAGGACGACGTGAAATCGAAGGACCGCTACGAGAAGATCGCGAGCGGAAAGTCCTCGGGGCTCGGCGGCGACGAATATTACGGATATCGCGACAATCTCTATGACGATGTCTGCCGGTCTTTTGCCAAATATGGCCTCGATGTCGACAGCTCCAACGTTGATTTGCACAAGGGGCTGTTCGAAAACACAATGCCGAACGCCAAAATGGAACGAATGGCCTTCGCCCATATCGATTGCGACTGGTACGATCCGGTCATGTATTGCCTGAACAAGGTAGCGGACCGGTTGAGCCAGAACGGCGTCATTTTAATCGATGACTACCACGACTACGGTGGATGCCGGACCGCAACGGATGAATTCCTGCGCCAGCGTGGGGATTTCACTTTTGATGACGGAGAAAACGTCATCCTTCGCCGGACGGGCACAATCGCCTGACCATCCAATTCAGCCGGACAGAATATTGCGTCGCAGCAAAAATTGTTGCAACGCGTCAAAATTTACCTATGCTGCCCGGTAGAAGATTTCCCGAAATTGGGAGTTTCGACAAGCCCATGAGCGCCGTCACCGCATCAAAAACATTCCGCCCGGACATTGAAGGGCTGCGTGCCCTGGCAGTGTCCGGAGTGATCGCCTTCCACTTCGGCTATTCTGGACTGCCTGGAGGTTTTGTCGGCGTCGATATCTTTTTCGTCATATCCGGCTATCTCATTACCCAGCATCTTCAGCAGGAAATCGCGAAGCACGGCACGGTCAATCTTTGGACGTTCTATGCGCGGCGGGCACGCCGTCTGCTTCCAGCCTCGCTTTTCGTCATTCTTGTTACCCTCGTGGCTGGGTATTTTATCCTCGCGCCGTCCGAGCAGCAGCTTTATTCCAAGGGAGCACTGTTCGCCTCGACGTATATAATCAACCTTTGGCTCATCCGTTGGTCTCTAGACTATTTCGCCGTTGACGCCACGAATAACCCGTTCATTCATTTCTGGTCGCTATCGGTCGAGGAACAGTTCTATCTCGCCTGGCCCGCACTCCTTCTGCTGTTCACCCGGATACGTCCGGGTAAACATGGTGTCTTTCTGCTGATGGCAGCCGTAGCCGCCATTTCGTTTGCGCTTTGTGCATGGCTGACGGTCGTTTCACAGCCTTGGGCGTTCTATTTTTCACCTCTCCGGGCTTGGGAATTTGCGATCGGAGGCCTTGCCTCCATGGCGTTGTTGAACCATTGGGCCAAGCGATTTCCCTATTCGCCAGCGATGGGCTGGATTGGTCTTGCATTGATCGTCGTAGCCTATTTGCGCGTGTCCGAGCAGAATGCCTTTCCTGGCTTTATTGCACTGGTCCCTGCCCTGGGAACTGTAATGGTGCTGCTTGGCGGCGTGCATCAAAGCGCCTACGGCCCAAAGGCCCTTCTCGCGGTGAAGCCCGCTCAGTGGGTGGGAAAGCTGTCGTATTCGCTTTACCTCTGGCATTGGCCGGTCATTGTTTATGCGGCGATGCTGGTACCTGATCTGACCAGCGTACAACGTATCCTGCTCATGCTGCTAACCCTTGCATTGTCGATTTTCAGCTATCGTTTCGTTGAAAATCCGATACGCAGGAACGCTTGGCTCATGGCCAGCACGCGCCGTTCCCTCGCCTTCGCCGCGCTGCTGACGATGACGGGCGTGGCGGTTGGCTACGCAAGTTCAACGCTCGCAAAGCACAATATTACCTCGCAGCAACGTATGATTGCCGAGACAGCGGAACGCCCGTCCACGGTGCGCGCAACAGATGAAAGTTGCGTGCTGGATCTCGAGACGGTCAAGCCGAAGCCTTGCATATTCGGGTCGCAATCTTCCAGTCAAACGATCGTGCTTTTCGGTGACTCACATGCCGATCATTGGTCGACGCCTCTTATCGATATCGCCAAGAAAGACGATATCCGCCTCGTTACGTACCTCAAATCATCGTGCCGGGCGACGCGGGTCACCACATGGTCCATCAAACTCAAACGTGATTACACCGAGTGCGATGAGTGGAGAGATTTGGCGATCAAGGAAATGATCGCAATGAGGCCCCAACTCGTCATCATCTCGCAGCTTTCGATAAGTCATCTCAATGAGGAAATCAGTGACTCGTCCGAACTGTCGCCGCGCAGGCGACAATGGGCTGACGGGATAAAGTCAACGATACAGCCGCTTGTCGACGCAGGCATCAAGGTCGTTTTCCTGCGCGATGTCCCAACGCACAAAGCGTATTTGGACAAATGTGTGGCGCGCGCGCTCTGGCAAGGCAGAGACCCTTCGATTTGCGATACGCCACGCGCTGCGGCTCTCAATGAGGGTGATGCAAAAATTGAAAAAGGTATCGTGAGCAGCATCCAGAATGCATCATATGTC
>NZ_JBFUMG010000043.1:0-17982 GCF_054049495.1 Phyllobacterium sp. P5_D12
GAATGACCTTGTCGACGTACAGGGCAGGTTGATCAGCGATGATGAAATCACGCGCACGAATGATGAACTCACTCAGGCGCGTAACCAGACGATCCGGCTTAAGGCGCAGGCTGACTCCATCCGCAATACCTCCGTCGAGGGCGTGCTCGGCAACACGCTGCCGGAAGAATTCCGCTCCGGTGTTATCGTCGCCCTTCGCTCGCAATATGGCGCGCTGAAGCAACAGGCGGATGGCCTCGCCACCAAGCTCGGACCGCGCCATCCGCAACTCATTCAAGCCCAGTCGCAGGTGGTTGGCGTYCGCAACGAAATCCGCAACGAGCTCGGCCGTATCGCGTCCTCGGTGCAGGTGGAACTACAGCGTGCCACCCAGCAGGAACAGGACCTGTCATCACGGCTGGCGCAGCTGAAAGCGCGTACCGCCAACAACAACGAGGACATGGTCAAGCTGCGCGAGCTCGAACGGGAAGTTACCGCCAAGCGCGAAGTCTATGAAGCCTTCCTGTTGCGCGCAAAAGAAACTGGCGAACTCGAAGGCATGAACACCACCAATATCCGCGTCATTTCCCCGGCGCGCCCGGCGCTTGAAAGCACTGGTGGTTCGCGCAAGCTCGTTGCAATTGGCGGGCTGCTCGGTGGGCTGTTGGCCGGTCTCGGTATCGCCGTGTTGCTCGGCATGATCGAAAGCTTCCGCGCCGGTAATCGTGCTCCTGTTTATGTCGAAGATGAACCGCCAGTCGATCCGGTGCCGCCATCCGGTACGAAGCGTACAGTTTCGCCGGAAAGCACTGGTCCTGTGTCCGCAGTGCCTGCTGAATCGCGGCTTGACGCGGCAATACGGCGTGCGCAGACACGGTCCATGATGTCGGATAAATCCGAAATCGAGAATTCAGCGCATTCCGCTGATGACGAGGCGGCAATTGCCGAGTTTCTCTACGAACATGCTGACGCGCTGACCGAGCCACGCCCTCATGACAATTCGAACATCGAGGAGATGTTGGCCGAGATCGCCAAGTTGCGCGAAGTCCTGAATCGACGTGCCGGCTGAGTTCTTATCTCCCCGCTTGCGGGGGAGAAAGCGATTTCAGCATCTTAGCCTCTTTGCTAAGTGCTAGAAATCGCAAGAGAGGGGATTTGCTTCACTGAACTACCCCCTCGCTTGGATTTTCCAAGGATTTAGCGAAGAGGCTAGATCCAGGAAAATCCTTTCTCTCCCACAAGGGGAGAGATAATCGCCATCAGCCGTTGCGCATTACTTAATGCAACCTTGGTGTAGGGCCTTGCCCTTTGTCGTCTATGACGTAGCCGCGATAAAACCGGTCCAGTGTAAAGGGTGCGGACAGCGGATGCGGCTCGTCCTTGGCGATCGTCCAGGCGAAGCATTTTCCTGAAATCGGCGTCGCCTTGAAGCCGCCGTAGCACCAGCCGGTGTTGAGATACATGCCCGGCAGTGGCCCCGTCGTGATGATCGGCGAGCCGTCCATGGTCATGTCCATGATCCCGCCCCACGAGCGTAGCAGCTTGACGCGCGCCAGTGCCGGGATAAGCGCAACGAACTCGCTCATCACATCCTCCACCACCGGCAGATTGCCGCGCTGCGCGTAGGAATTATAGCCGTCGATGTCACCGCCAAAAACAAGGCCACCCTTGTCGGACTGGCTGAAATAGAGATGACCGCCGCCGAACGTCGCCACTGTATCGACCACAGGCTTCAGCGCTTCCGAGACGAAAGCCTGCAGCACATGTGATTCAAGTGGCAGGCGCTCGATACCGGCGCGCCGCATGAGCTCGCTGGTGTGCCCCGCGACGGCGCAACCAACCTTCTTGGCATTGATCGGCCCGCGTGTTGTCATGACCCCTGTGACGGTGTCGCCGTCCTTCAGGAAGCTGGTGACCTCGCAATTCTCGATGATATCGACGCCGAGCTGGTCAGCGGCGCGCGCGTAACCCCATACGACCGCATCGTGCCGTGCCGTTCCGGCACTACGCTGCATCAAACCGCCAAGAATGGGAAAGCGCGTGTTACTGCTGATGTCCAGGCCGGGGATAAGTTTCTTGATTTGCTGYGGATTCATCAATTCGCAGTCGRTACCGTTGAGCCGCATCTGGTTGCCGCGCCGCGCATAGATATCGAGCTGCGGCAGCGTGTGGGCGAGATTCACCACGCCGCGCTGCGAGAACATCACATTGTAGTTGAGGTCGTGGGACATGGTTTCCCATAGTTTCATCGACGCTTCGTAGAAATGCTGGTTCTCTGAAAGAAGATAGTTGGAACGGATGGCTGTGGTGTTGCGGCCGATATTTCCGGATCCGAGCCAGCCCTTTTCAACGACGGCGATATTGCGCATGCCGTGTTCCTTGGCCAGGTAATAGGCGGTGGCAAGACCATGGCCGCCACCGATGATCACCACGTCATAGGCTGGTTTCGGGTCGGGCTTGCGCCAGGCAGGCTTCCAGTCCTTGTTGCCGTTGAGAGCATTTTTCAAAAGGCTGAAAGCTGAATAGCGCATCATGAATTCCGGATTCGAATAAGATTTCGCGATCATGCTTGGATTCATCGCGTTCGCCAAGCCCTGAGAGCCCGTTTGGAAAGTCGCTGCGGTGAGGCATATGGCGTGGTTTTCGAGAACCGGAGCGCAGCGTACATAAAGTACGTGAGCACTGGAAGCGCAGAAAAACGCGTCAGATGACCGCCGCAGTAGATTTTCCACATGGGCTCTGAGCGTCGTATCATCGCATTGCTCTACGGGGGCGCTTTCGCTATTGCGTCAGTGAACGCCGTTATGACGGTATTGTTGGCGCGTAAAATCAACAGAATGGCGCTCAAAACCGTGAACTTCCAGGAGCAGCACATGGCAGTGACGATCAATGGCAAGGAAATTGCCGAGGACGTGGTTTCGAAGGTCAAAGCTTCCGCCGCCGATCTGATCGAAATCAGCGGGATCACACCCGGCATCGCCGTTGTTATCGTTGGCGAAGACCCGGCCAGTCAGGTCTATGTTGCGTCAAAGGGCAAGAAGGCGCGTGAATGCGGCTTTCACTCCGTCCAATATACTTTGTCGGAGGATACTTCAGAGGACGAGCTTGTCGCGCTGGTTGAAAAGCTCAATGCCGATCAGCTGATCCATGGCATCCTCGTCCAGCTTCCTTTGCCGAAACACATCGATTCCGGCCGTATCATCCAGACGATCTCTCCAGACAAGGACGTTGACGGCTTCCATTTCGTCAATGTCGGCAAGCTGGGCACCGGCGAAATCGAGACGGCTTTCGTACCCTGCACCCCAGCCGGGTCGATGCTATTGATCGAGCGTATCTTGGGACGCGATCTTTCCGGTCTCAATGCGGTGGTCATTGGCCGTTCCAACATCGTCGGCAAGCCGATGTTCAACCTTTTGCTCGCCCACAACGCCACAGTTACCATAGCCCATAGCAAGACCAAGGATCTGGCCGCCCTTTGCCGGACGGCCGATATTCTGGTTGCTGCCGTCGGCAGGCCGCAAATGGTAAAGGCCGATTGGGTCAAGCCCGGCGCAACGGTTATCGATGTCGGTATCAACCGCATTCCAGCTCCCGAAAAGGGCGAGGGAAAGACCCGCCTCGTTGGTGACGTGGACTTCGCTGACGTGTCGATGGTCGCTGGTGCTGTTACGCCGGTTCCGGGTGGCGTTGGGCCCATGACCATCGCCATGTTGATGGCCAACACGCTTGTCGCCGCCTATCGCTCGGTCGGCGAAGTGCCACCGCGCTTCTGATCCATTTGCTCTTACAGGGAATCCGGTTAGAACAACGCATGCCAGAAGCCCTCAAAGTCACCAGAACCTTTGCCTTTCTGCTCGTCGACAGATTCCCGATGTTCAGCCTCGCGGCGGCTATCGATACCATGCGCACGGCCAACCGCATGTCGGAGGAGGCGTTCTATTCCTGGACTACCGTTTCCGCCAATGGCGCAGCGGTGACCGCTTCAAACGGGCTCGAAATCAACGTTCAATATGCGCTGGCGGATTTGCCCAGCGCCGACATCACCTTCATTTGCGCCGGGTTGACGACTGAATTTGACGACAAGGCCAAGGTCATCGCCACCCTGCGCACCCTGGGACGTCGCGGCGCCGTGCTCGGCGGACTGAATGTAGGCAGTTACATTCTGGCGGAGGCGGGGCAGTTGGAAGGTCATCGCTGCACCATACACTGGGAAAATCGCGCTGGCTTTCAGGAGCGGTTTCCGCAGATCGAGTGCACCGGCAATGTCTTCGAAATCGATCGAAAGCGCTATACCTGCGCCGGAGGTACGACTTCGATCGATTTGATGCTGGAGATCATCAAGCAGGACTTCAGCCCGGCTCTTGCCAATGAAGTGGCGAACCAGTTCCATCACGAACGTATTCGCTCGCAGACCGATCGCCAGCGCGTCGGCCCCGAACGGGATCTCACAGGCAAGTCGGAGAAGCTGCGCAAGATCGTCGAGCTGATGGCGGACAATCTTGAACAGCCGAAATCGGCTGTTCGTCTTGCCAAGGCCGTGGGCCTGTCGGTCCGGCAGGTGGAGCGGCTATTCCTGCGCCATCTCAACATGACGCCGGGCCGTTATTATATGAGCCTGCGCCTCGAGCGCGCGCGCGAACTGTTGCGCCAGACCCATTCGCCCATCCTGGATGTGGCGCTGGCGACAGGCTTCACGTCGCATTCCTATTTTGCCCAAAGCTACCGGGCACAGTTCGGCCGCTCACCCTCCGATGAGCGCCGTACGACTTACTGATCAACCGAAAACTGAAGCGCCGTTTTCTGCCTTTCCAACAACATTGCGGAAGGCCGCAAAGAGTTCGCGTCCCATGCCGTAGCTGTTGTGGCTAATATCCACCTCTGGCGTCGGACGAGCTGCGAGAACCTCCGGGTCCTCCAGCACATCGAGCGTACCGATCTCGGCATCGAGCCGAACCACATCGCCATCCCGGATCTTGCCGATGATGCCACCATCGAGGGCTTCCGGCGTCACATGGATAGCCGCCGGAACCTTGCCGGACGCGCCGGACATGCGCCCGTCAGTGACCAAGGCAACCATATGGCCGCGATCCTGTAGCACGCCTAGGGCAGGTGTGAGCTTGTGCAGTTCGGGCATGCCATTGGCGCGAGGCCCCTGGAACCGCACGATCGCGACGAAATCGCGGTCGAGCTTTCCGGCCTTGAACGCGTCCTGCAGCGCTGCCTGGCTGTCAAAGACGATGGCTGGCGCTTCGATGATGTGCCGGTCGGCTTTCACGGCCGATGTCTTTATCACTGCGGTGCCGAGATTGCCCTTTAGCATCTTGAGGCCGCCCGTAACCTGGAACGGCTGCTTGCAGGTCGACAGCACCTTTTTGTCGGCGCTTTCCGCAGCCACCGGCTCGCGCAACACAGTGCCGTTTTCACCGAGCTTCGGCTCGATCGTATAGGCGCGCAAACCTTCCGATCCGCCCCAGACAGTCTTGACGTCCTCGTGCAGGAGGCCGCCGTCGAGCAACTCGCGGATAATATAACCCATGCCGCCGGCGGCATGAAAATGGTTCACGTCGGCAAGACCATTGGGGTAAACGCGCGCCAGCAACGGCACGACGTCGGAAAGATCAGAAATGTCCTGCCAGGTCAGCTTGATGCCGGCAGCGGCAGCCATGGCGACAAGATGCATCGTATGATTGGTCGAGCCGCCCGTGGCGTGCAGGCCGACAACGCCATTGACGATACTACGCTCATCGATCATTTCGCCGACCGGTGTGTATTCATTGCCAAGCGCCGTAATCGCAAGCGCCCGCTTCGCCGCTTCACGCGTCAGCGCGTCGCGCAAAGGCGTGCCCGGATTGATGAACGACGAACCCGGCATATGAAGGCCCATGATCTCCATCAGCATCTGGTTGGAATTCGCCGTGCCATAGAAGGTGCAGGTGCCAGGCCCATGATAGGACTTGGATTCGGATTCGAGCAGTTCTTCGCGCCCGACCTTGCCTTCCGCATAGAGCTGGCGCGTCTTGGCCTTCTCGTCATTGGGGAGGCCGGTGGTCATCGGGCCTGCAGGAATGAACACTGCGGGTAGATGACCAAAGGTCAGCGCGCCGATCATGAGGCCCGGCACGATCTTGTCGCAGACGCCGAGATAGACTGCCGCGTCGAACATGTCGTGCGACAGGCCGATGGCGGTCGCCATGGCGATCACATCACGCGAAAACAGTGAGAGCTCCATGCCGGGCTGGCCCTGCGTCACGCCATCACACATGGCGGGAACGCCGCCCGCAACCTGCGCTACGCCGCCAGCTTCCTTCGCTGCGGCCTTGATCAGGTTGGGATAAGTCTCAAAGGGCTGGTGCGCCGAAAGCATGTCATTGTAGGAGGTGATGATGCCGAGGTTCGGCACGACATCGCCAGCGAGCGCCGCCTTGTCGGAAGGGCTGCAGGCTGCAAACCCATGGGCGAGATTGGCGCAGGCGAGCGCCGAACGCTTTGGCTTGCGCGATGCCGCTTCGCGAAGATGATCGAGATAGACATCGCGTGTCGGCTTCGACTGTTCGCAGATGCGATGGGTAATGCTTTTCACCCGTTGCAGGACGGTCATTTCATGTCTCCTTATGGCGTTTGCCCGGAAGTTTGGGAGCCTTCCCGGCAATCACACGCTCCGAGCCTCAGGGAGCCCAGAAAATCTCGAGCTCAATCGGCTCGTATCGCAATATCGCGCGTATCGGCATGTCGGTTGTCGCGCCACGTCTAAGAGCCGCCTCAAGGGTCGTACGCTTGCCCGCGCCTTCAATATGTAGCGCCACGAAGCGTGCATTGACGATTGCCGGCAGTGTCAGCGTCAGCCTTGGCTCGCCTGCGCCTTCTGCATGCATCGGCAGCACCAGCTCTGGCTGATCTGGCGATATCGCATCGCTCAATCGGTCTCCGCCGGGAAAGAACGACGCGGTATGACCATCGCCGCCCATGCCGAGAATGACGACGTCGAATGGCTGTCCAATCCCCGCAATGGCTTGCCCTGCCATTTTAGCACCTTCTTCGACGTTCGGCGCGTGATTGTAGAGGCCTACAAACCTGGCCTTGATCGCGTGATTCTGCAGAAGCATCTCTGTCACGAGCTTCTGGTTTGAACGGTCGCTGGTCGGCGGTACGAAGCGCTCGTCCACCAGCGTGATCGTGATCTTGTCCCACGGCAAATCCTTGAGTGACAGCATCTTGAAAAACCGGGCAGGGGTTGTGCCGCCCGATACGGCCAGCACAGCCTTGCCGCGTGCCTCCACTGCGTCCGCCAGACGCGCCGCGACTGTCGAAGCGAGGGCTTCGGCAAGCGCATTGCCATCGGCAAAACTGTTCAGTCGCGGATCTGCTGTCATGGGATCAAATTTCACTCAGGTTCATGCCATGTGCGGTTGTCGCGTTCGATAAGCGCGATGGCCGCCGATGGACCCCACGTGCCGGCGGTATAGCCTGCCGGCGGCTGTTCGGTTTCGGCCCAGGCCTTCAGGATCGGGTCGACCCATTGCCACGCTGCGACCACTTCGTCGCGCCGCATGAACAGCGTCTGGTTGCCGCGCACCACGTCCATGATCAGCCGTTCATAGGCGTCGGGGCTACGCGCGGTGAAGGATTCGGCAAAGGTCATGTCCAGAGGAACGTGACGCAGGCGCATGCCGCCCGGACCCGGGTCCTTGATCATCATCCACTGCTTGACGCCCTCGTCCGGCTGCAGGCGGATAACGAGCTGGTTGGCGACAACGCGGCCGGCACTCTCACCGAAGATCGAATGCGGGATGGGCTTGAACGACACGACGATTTCGGAAGCACGTGATGCCAGGCGCTTGCCGGTACGCAGATAAAACGGCACCCCGGCCCAGCGCCAGTTGGCGATTTCGGCCTTGATGGCGACGAATGTTTCGGTGTTGCTGGGGTGTTCCAGCTCTTGTATGTAGCCCTTCACTGCGCCGCCTGAAGAAGCGCCAGCGCGATATTGGCCGCGGACAGTAAGCTCGTCGGCGTTCTTCGACGTTATCGGGCTGAGCGAACGCAGCACTTTCAACTTTTCGTCACGCACCGCATCCGCATCCATTGATGCCGGCGGTTCCATAGCCACGAGGCAGAGCAGCTGCATGATGTGATTTTGCACCATGTCGCGAAGTGCACCCGCCGTATCGTAATAGCCAGCACGATTTTCCAGCCCGACAGATTCAGCAACGGTAATCTGCACGTGGTCGATATGAGCGGAATTCCAAAGAGGTTCATACAGCGCATTGGCAAAACGCAGCGCCATCAGGTTCTGCACGGTCTCCTTGCCGAGATAATGATCGATGCGGAAAATCTGCTGTTCGTGAAAAACGTGGCCGATCGTATCATTGAGTGCGATGGCTGACTGAAGGTCGCGGCCAATCGGCTTCTCGACGATAATACGCGTGTGGTCATGGACCAGCTTGTAGCTTTTCAGGCGGCTTGAAATATCGGCGAAAAGGGATGGGCTGACGGCAAGATAAAAGGCGCGGACGCGTTTGGTATCATTGCCGATTTCAGTCTTCAGCTCTTCCCAGCCATTGTCGGAAGTGGCATCGACCGCGACATACGACAAGCGTGCCAGGAACTGATCGACCTGCTTCTGGTCGAATTCGGTCGGCTTCACGAATTCCTTGATCGCGTTTTCCGCGAACTTGCGGTAGTCGTCGTTCGACATGGGCGAACGGGAGGCGCCGATGATGCGGGTCGGTTCTGAAAGCTGGCCACCACGCTGGCGTTGATAAAGCGCCGGGATCAGCTTGCGCTCGGCAAGGTCGCCGGTACCTCCGAACACGATGCAATCAAAGGGATCAACCGGGATAATCTGACTTGTCATGGGAGAGTCTCGCTAGGCCTGACTTTGCGGGTTGTATAATCTAATCGATTTAAAATGACCAGTCCTGAAGCACGAACTGCGTCAAAATGCATTTCCAATTCGTGTCCTTTCCAATAGGCTCGCAACGAATRGGACGTGATCATGGTACATAATCTATCCAGAGTTGTCGCACAGGATAAGCATTTCCTGAATATCATAAACGGCAGACCTGTTGCCGCATTAAGCCAGGAAACGATCACTGTTTTGTGTCCGTCCGATGGCTTGGCCTTTGCGACCATTCCGGCGTGCGATGCCGATGATGTAGATCGTGCCATACGTGCCGCGCGCGAGGCCTTCGATCATGGTCCCTGGTCAAGGATGCCAGCCTTCGAGCGCGGCAGGCTTCTGACCAAACTTGGCCAGTTGATCGAACAGCACGGTGACGAACTTGCGGCACTCGAATCGCGCGATACCGGCAAGCCAATTCGCCAGGGCAAAGCCGACGTTGCCGCTGCCATGCGTTATTATGAATTCTACGGCGGTGCGGCCGACAAGATCCATGGCGATACGATCCCGTTTCTCGACGGCTATACGGCGCTGACCCTGCGCGAACCGCATGGCGTCGTTGCCGGGATCATTCCGTGGAATTACCCGATGCAGATTATGGCGCGCGTGGTTGGCGCGGCACTTGCCATGGGCAACACGCTGGTCATCAAGCCAGCCGAAGACGCATCGCTCTCGACGATCCGTATCGGCGAACTTGCCATCGAGGCAGGTTTTCCGGATGGCGTCCTCAATGTCATCACCGGCTATGGCCGCGAAGCGGGTGCAGCTCTTTCAGTGCATGCCGGCGTTGACTATGTGACATTCACCGGTTCTCCCGCAACTGGCACAGCCATCCAGCAGGCCGCTGCCGCGAACAATCGCGGCGTGACGATGGAACTTGGCGGCAAGTCACCGCAGATTGTCTTTGCCGACGCGGATATTGAAAAGGCGCTCCCTGTTCTCGTCAATGCAATCATCCAGAATGGTGGGCAGACCTGCTCGGCCGGTAGCCGCATTCTTATCGAGCGTCCGATCTATGATGAGGTCGCTGCAGCGCTGGGTGAGCGTTTCGACAAGCTCGTTGCCGGCCCGCACGATGCCGATCTCGACCTCGGGGCGATGATCAATCCGGCTCAGAAACGCCGGGTTGAAGACTATGTTACGTCGGCTTCCGAGGCAGGTATTGATGTCATTGCGCAGGGTTCTATCGACGTCCACGCCCCGGCCACTGGCTACTATGTGGCACCGGTGCTGTTCGGCGCCGTCGATCCCACGGCCATTATCGCGCAGGAGGAGGTTTTCGGCCCGGTGCTTACGCTGTTTGCGTTTGACGACGAGCAGGAGGCCATAAGGCTCGCCAACCACACGGACTATGGCCTCGTCGCGGGTATCTGGACCAGGGATGGCGCGCGCCAGCATCGCGTTGCCAAGCGCGTGCGTGCGGGGCAGGTCTTCGTCAATGCCTACGGTGCAGGCGGCGGCGTCGAACTGCCATTTGGCGGCTTCAAGAAATCCGGTCATGGTCGCGAAAAGGGTTTCGAGGCCCTTTACGACATGTCCGCGACCAAGACGATCATCTTCCGTCACGATTGATCGAATTTACCAATGACCACCAGCATGTATGAGGAGAAGACATGAAGCGTTTGGCAGGCAAGACAGCAATCATCACCGGAGGAGCATCCGGCTTTGGCGAGGCAATGGCCAAGCGCTTCGCCGGCGAGGGGGCCAACGTCGTCGTTGCTGATCTGAACCTTGTGGGTGCCGAAAAGGTCGCCGCGGATATCGGCAAGACCGCCATTGCCGTTCATGCCGACGTTACGCGCAAGGAAGAAGTGGACGTTATGGTAAAGGCGGCAATGGACGCGTTTGGCCGGATCGACATCATGGTGAACAATGCCGGCTTCACCCACCGCAATGGCGCGATGCTCGGCGTTGACGAGGCGACGTTCGATCTCATCACCGGCGTCAACATGAAAGCGATTTACTATTCCGCGCTCGCCGTGGTGCCTATCATGGAAAGGCAGGGCGGTGGCTCTATCATCACGACCGCCTCGACGGCGGGCCTGCGCCCGCGGCCTGGTCTCACTTGGTACAATGCGTCGAAAGGTTGGGCGATCAGCGCCACCAAATCCATGGCGATCGAACTTGCACCGAAGAACATCCGGGTCAATTGCCTGTGCCCGGTCGCGGGCGAAACACCAATGCTTGGCCTGTTCATGGGCGAGGACACGCCGGAAAAGCGGGCGCAGTTCAAGGCAACGGTCCCGCTTGGCCGCCTGTCCACACCGCTCGACGTCGCCAATGCAGCATTGTGGCTTGCCTCGAGCGAGGCCGACTTTATTACCGGCGTTGCACTGGAAGTTGATGGCGGGCGCTGCATCTGATCGAACGATAAACCTTGAAACATGGGCTAGGTGGGCTACATTGTCAAAGCAAGTCCAGGAAAAGTGCGAAGCGGTTTTCCGTCCGGAATTGCGCAAAACAAAGGACTAGAGCAATTCCGTGTTTCGAAGAAAAACGAAATTGCTCCAGTGTAGCCAAATTTCCCCTGTGCTGCCCTGGCCCCCTCGGACCCCCGTGGCGCTCCCATCTTTCAAGGACATCAACATGACATCGAAACCTGTCTGGTTCATCACTGGCTGTTCAACCGGCTTCGGCCGCGAACTTGCACGCCATACGCTTGAGCTTGGTTATCCGACCGTTGTCACCGCCCGCAACGTTTCACAGATCGAAGACATTGCCAAAGGCCATGAGGACAATGCGCTTTTGCTGAAGCTCGACGTGACCAAGGCTGAGGATATTGAAAACGCCGTCAAAGCCGCGACAGAACGCTTCGGACGCATTGACGTGCTCGTCAACAATGCGGGCATCGGCTATTTCGCCTCCTTCGAGGAAAGCGAGATGGAAGAGGTGCGGCAGATGTTTGAAATCAACGTCTGGGGCCTTGCCAATATGACACGTGCAGTCCTGCCGACCCTGCGCAAACAGCGCTCGGGCACCGTCGTGAATATCTCCTCGCAAGGCGGGTTGGTGGCCAACCCTGCTGTCAGCTTCTACACTGCGACCAAATTCGCCGTAGAAGCGCTGTCGGAAGCTCTTTCAAAGGAAATAGCGCCCCTCGGGCTCAAGGTGCTTATCGTCGAGCCAGGTCCATTCCGCACTGATTGGGCGGGCCGCTCCGCCAATGAAGCCAAACACACGATTGAAGACTATCGCGCCACGTCCGGTCAGCGCGCCGAGATGATCCGCAACATCAGCGGCAATCAGCCGGGTGATCCCGTCCGCGCGGCCAAGGCGATCGTCCAGGCGGTCGAAGCCAAGGATCCGCCGCTGCGCCTGCTGCTCGGCAAACAGGCATTCCAGAACGCCCACGCCAAAATTGCCGACCTTCAGAAGGATTTTGGCGCTTGGGAAAAGGTGACGTTGGGTGCGGATTACCCGGACGCCTAAGTCACCACCGGGTAGGCAAAAAAATGGCCGGCGAAAGCCGGCCAATTTGTTCTAATGCCTGCTTCTTGGGTGTGTTGAAACAGCGCGAGCCCTGGCGGGAAATTCAATATGCCTAGATTAGATGCCGCAAGATCAGGAACAGCGTGAACGACAGCGCGATCGAGACCGGCAAGGTCAAGATCCACGCCATCGCCAGGTTTCGCACGGTTGACATCTGCAATCCTGAACCATTGGCGACCATCGTACCGGCAACACCCGACGATAGGATGTGTGTTGTACTCACCGGCAAGCCCAGGCTATCCGCGGTAAAGATCGTTCCCATCGCCACAAGTTCTGCCGATGCACCTTGTCCATAGGTCAGGTGCGTCTTGCCGATCTTTTCACCGACAGTGACGACGATGCGCTTCCAGCCGACCATGGTGCCAAGACCGAGAGCTAGCGCCACGGCGACCTTCACCCATGTCGGGATGAACTTCGTCGCGTTGTCGATGGCCTTGTGATAGGACTTCACGGCCGTCATTTCCGCATCTTGCAGCGGCAGGGGCTTCTGTTTCTCGACCAGTTTCAGCGCCTCGCCGATCAGGTACATGTCATTGCGCGTGTTGCTGACCATGCCGTTTGGCACGTTGGCGGCCGAACCGTAGGGCGAGATCGACGCACTCGTCTCATCGATGAAGCGCGGCAATGCGGCGGACATCTCGTCGCTCCATGTCTTGGTGCGAACCGCATTGTTGACCACCTCGCGGGCATCGGTCACTGCAATTTCCGGCTTGGCATACTTGTGCAACGCCGTGCTCGCCGCGGTCGAAGCGGCCTTATAGGCCTCAAGATAATTGACGTCCGGCGTGCGGTTCAGGGCAAAGGCGGTCGGAACGACGCCGATCAGGATCAGCATGATCAGGCCCATCCCCTTCTGGCCGTCGTTCGAGCCATGGGCAAAGGAAACTCCTGTGCAGGTGAAGATGAGCAGAGCCCGGATCCACAAGGGCGGCGGGGTATTACCCTTTGGCGCCTCATAAAGCGCCTTGCTCTTGACGAGCACCTTCATCACCAGCAGAAGCAGCGCGGCGACGCCAAAGCCAACGAGCGGTGATATTAAAAGGGACATGCCGACTTCGGTCGCCTTGGACCAGTCGACGCCGCTCGTCACAGTGCCAGCCGGAGCCAGAAACTGGTTGGCAAGGCCCACACCGACGATCGATCCGACCAGCGTGTGCGAGCTTGAAGAAGGAATGCCCAGATACCAGGTGCCGAGGTTCCACAGGATCGCAGCGATCAGCAGCGAGAACACCATCGCAAGACCGGCACTCGAGCCGACCTGCATGATCAGTTCCACCGGCAGCAGCGAAATGATGCCGAAGGCAACAGCGCCGCTCGCCGTCATCACGCCAAGGAAATTGAAGAAGCCGGACCAGATCACGGCAAGTTCGGCCGGCAGCGAATTGGTATAAATCACCGTCGCCACGGCGTTTGCCGTATCGTGGAAGCCGTTGACGAATTCGAAGCCGAGCGCGATGAGCAGCGCCAGGCCGAGAAGTATCCACGGCACCGCGACTGAGCTGGTCAATTCATTGGTGAGGGAATRACCGACATAAACAAGCCCGGCGAGGAGGATGGCTACCACAGCATAATTCGGCCATTGACCGAGACTGCTTGGTTTGTCGAGTGGATGCTCAGCGCGCAGACTGGCATCAGTTGCGTTACTTACGGTCATGACCAGATCCCCAAATGGTTAATGCGGAAAGGCTATGACCCTCACGTGAACCCTTGATGACAAGACGAGGCTCAATTCGGACTACCTTAGGCTTAGAACACCTGCTTCTCCGTTATGACGAACCCCCACCTCTCCGTCATCCTCGGGCTTGACCCGAGGACCCACGGCAAAGGAGAACTACAGGTCCCCTGACGCGCTTGTTGCGCCGTGCCAATGGAAATCAGGGCACCTTAGTCATGGGTCCTCGGGTCAAGCCCGAGGATGACGGAGAGGGTAGTTCCTTATGAAGGAGTGAGTGACGCTCTACGATGGGAACCTCGTTGAAAATGCGGCCTCCGTCTTCAAACCAGACAGCACAACTTGCGCGAAACGCCCGAAAACTCTATCGCTTTTCAAACACAAAATTTTGGAAGCGCCATGCATAAAGTCGTCATCAGCGGTACGGGCGTTTTCACGCCGGAACAGTCCATCAGCAACGCCGAACTGGTGGAGGCGTTCAACACCTATGCCACACGGCAGAACGAGCTCTACGCCGATGAAATCGCCGCAGGCACGCGCGCGCCGTTGACCATGTCAGCGGAGGATTTCATCGTCCGCGCGTCCGGTATCGAAAACCGCTATGTCCTCAACAAATCCGGCATCCTCGATCCGGAGATCATGCACCCGGTCCTGCCCGAGCGCGCAGACGAGGATCTGTCCGTCATGGCGCAGATGGCCGTGCATGCGGCCAGCCTTGCCCTCGCCAAGGCCGGGCGGGATGTGTCGGACGTCGATGCCGTGATTTGCGCCGCTTCCAATCACGAGCGCCCCTATCCGGCCATCGCAATCGAGGTGCAGCAGGCCCTCGGCATCGAAGGCTTCGGCTTCGACATGAATGTCGCCTGCTCGTCGGCCACCTTCGGCATCCAGGCGGCTGCCGACATGATCCGCTCCGGCTCTGCCCGCGCGATCCTCATGGTCAATCCGGAGATCTGCTCCGCGCATCTCGAATGGCGCGATCGCGACTGCCATTTCATCTTCGGCGATGTGTGCACCGCTGTGCTGCTCGAGCGCGATGATCTGGCCACGGCAAAAGACCGCTTCGAGATTGTCTCGACCCGCTGCCTGACGCAGTTTTCCAACAATATCCGCAACAATAATGGCTTCCTGCGTCGCACCCGCGAAGGCCACATGGCCGACCGTCGTGACATGTWGTTCAAGCAGGAAGGCCGCAAGGTCTTCAAACAGGTGGTGCCGATCGTCTCCGACCTTATCCTCACCCATCTCGCCGACGAGAATATCGCTCCAGCGCACCTGTCGCGGCTCTGGTTGCACCAGGCAAACAAGGGCATGAACGATCTGATCGGCGTCAAGGTGCTCGGCCGCGAGCCGGAACCCGGCGAACAGCCCAACATCCTGCAGGACTACGCCAACACGTCATCCGCCGGCTCGATCATCGCCTTCTCGAAATTTTCCGATGACCTCGCTCCCGGCAGCCTCGGCGTCATCTGCTCGTTTGGAGCAGGATATTCGGTGGGAAGCGTGATCGTGCGGAAGGTTTAAGAGAGAAGTCAGTGGACGATGGAAGCCAGGAGAGATCCTTGATGGCTCTCCTGGTTATCGTCTGCGGTGAAATGCTAAACGATGAATACTGTGCTAATACCCGCGACAATTTCCCCAATTGCACAGTTAAGGAACCGGTCTGGCCTTGGCCGTGTATGGTATATACTACAGTATGATCGCCAAATATATTACTTGCGTCGATGTCGTTAAGCGTAATATTTAATCTGCTCAGGTCAATTCGATCACGTTGTCTATCCGGGAAGAATTGGTTTATCGTATCGCCATTTAGATCAGCGACGGAGGCGAAGATAAAGTTKTCGAGGTCGCCCTTTCCATCGAAGGTGTTTGCCAAGGCATTACCCCAAATGTCGTCTCTTTTGTCCGTGCCGACAACATTCTCGATGTTAACATAGGTGTCTCCGACCGCATCAAAGCTACCCTTTCCCGTCTTGAGATTGACTGTAACCCCGCGACTGCCTGGACTTCCTGAATAGTCCACCGTATCTGTCCCCGCTCCTCCGTCCATGTCGTTGTTGCCGGAACTGAAATAGAAAATATCGTTGCCGTCGTCCCCGAAAAGCTTGTCATTGCCCGGCCCGCCATAAAACTTGTCATTCCCGTCGGCACCGTTTATCGTGTCGTCACCATCCATACCCATAAATACATTATTGCCATTGTTGCCAGTGATTGTGTCAGTGTAATTCGAGCCAACGACATTCTCGAAATTCAACAGCGTATCCAGGCCATCTGGCCCGGTGGCGAGACCCAATAAGAGGTTGACTGTTACACTCCCGGTCGCGTTGATGTAGCCTGCCGTGTCATTGCCGTCTCCACCATTCAATATCTCGGGAAGGAGCCCACCCATTGGTGATGTACCGCCTTCGATATAGTCGTTGCCACCGCCGCCATTGATAATATCGAGGCCAGCCAAGCCCTTGATATAGTCACTCGAAGCGTTTCCTGTGATTGTGTCGGCTCGAGATGTTCCTTCGGTGTAGATGGGACTGGTAATGTCAAGTTTAGCCAGCGTGTTGTTGTCGAGATCGATTGCCATAATAAAATCCCTCCCCGTTGGTGAGAGGGCAAGCGCTGCCCTCTCGGGCTGCGGGGCGGTCAACCGTTATGGGGCGTTGAACCCCATAGCCGCAGTATAACAGTATATACCTCTATTTAGTTACATCCAAGTATAATCTGTAATATCTATCGCATAGTCCAGAATAACTACCGAAAACATATACTTAGACGCAAGAATTTTCGATTTTTTATTTGTGGAAGTTTAGATTCTGTCGACCAGCGCATACCAGCTGAGCGCAAGGAATAGCAGCGGCGCCCGGAAAGTCCTTCCGCCGGGGAAGGCGGGCACTTTCAGCTCCTCCAGCAGCTTCAGCCGGTCGCGGTTACCGGCGATGGTCTCGGCATAGAGCTTGCCGACGAAATTCGACAGCATCACCCCGTGGCCGGAATAGCCCCCCGCCGATATCACGTTCGGCATGACCTCGCGCACGAAGGGCTGGCGCGGCAGGGTAATGCCCACCGATCCGCCCCAGGCCTGGGTGATTTCGACATCGGCGAGCGCCGGGTAGATCTCGGCGATCTGGCGGCGGATATGCGTGCTGATGTCGAGCGGGTTGTCCGCCGTATAGGCCTCGCGCCCGCCAAACAGCAGACGCCCGTCTTTCGAGCGGCGGAAATAACGCACGACGAAACGGGAATCGTCGACGCTCTCGCCGCCCGGCAGCACCGGACTGTCGGGCCCGAGCGGCACTGTCGCGCCAATGAACGAGCGGATCGGCATCACGTGCGAAGCGCTGATTGGTTCGAGATTTCCGCCATAGGCGTTGACAGCGATCAGACACTTCGCCGCCGTCACATTGCCGAAGGGGGTCGTAACGATCACGCGGCCGGCTCCGGATTTGATCCCGGTTACCTTGCTGTCCTCGTAGAGATGCGCGCCGGCCTGCGCCGCCGCCTTTGCCGTGCCCACCACCAGCTTCATCGGCTGGATATGGCCGGTGCCCTTGTCATATGTTCCGCCCAGATAGCGCTTCGAACCAAGGCGTTCCGCGGTCTCCGCGGCATCCATGTAGTGGATATGCGGATAACCGAAGCGTGTCGCCATCAGGTCCGCGTGCGCCCGATAGTCCTTCAGGTAGCGCTTCTTGTGCACGACGGACATTTGTCCTGGCACATACTCGATGTCGATCTTGTGGGTCTCGGCAAATTGCAAGAGATGGCTTTTCGCTTCCTCGGCAAGGTCGAAGAGCGCCTTGGCGCGGGTGAAACCATATTGCGCTTCGAGTTCTTCCGCCCAGGCGYGCTGACCGGTGCCGAGCTGGCCGCCATTGCGCCCCGATGCGCCGTCACCGAAGCGCCAGGCCTCGAGCAAGACCACGTCGACGCCTGCCGACGCCAGATGCAC
>NZ_JBFUMG010000044.1:0-17321 GCF_054049495.1 Phyllobacterium sp. P5_D12
ATTCGGGGCCGATTCCGGTCAGGCAGCTTTCAAGAACCGCCCTGCGAAAGCAGACTTTAAGTCGGCTGCCGTGATGTCTGGGTCTGGCCCTAAGCGGACCTTGCGTCAGCGATCATGGAAGAGCTGGATGATCGGTGACCCTTTCGCCAATTGGCGAGTAGCTTTTCGACATTGGCATCAGTTTCATCTGTTGAGTCAGCTCTATATCGTAGGATTTACTCGCGTGGATGGTCTCGTAGTCCTTCTTGGCGCTTCCTATCGGCCTATCGCCAAGCTTTCTTTCCCGCTCGATGAGTCGCTTACAGATCGGGAGCGTGAGGTGATGTCCGCAGTCGCAAACGGACTAATGAACAAACAAATTGCCTTGCTCGGCGTCCGTGAGATCACCGTCAAACTTCATCGAGCTAGAGTTATGAAAGATGCGGGTGACTTCCCTCGCTGGTATGAAAAGTTGGCTTGACCGAGAGCGTCTGGAGTTAAGGGTCAACTCCAGACGCCGGAGACGCGGGTCCGTGGCTATGACCGATAGCGAAGCGCTAAGTCCAACTCCCGGTCCCAAGTCGAAATTCGAAGCGAAGATGACGGATCAGGGGCAAAAATGACGATGCCCATCGTGTGCCATAAATGTCCGGCTATTAGCGTCATAGGTGCGGTAGAGGCTGCGGCAATGAGCGATGTCGCCCCACGAGTCGTCGTTTCCTTCGCGGTCTCGCACACTGTCGTCGCTGACTCGATCAATCCGACCCTCACGCTCATTGCCTGCGGCGCGGTCGCTGTCCCGTCCGGACATTTCACCGCTTAATGCGCTGTGATCGTCTCCGTGTCCATCGTCATGGCCTCCATGACCGCCGCCGCTGTGGGCCATGGAAGTCGTCGCCGAACCGATCGTTAACACGACACCCATGGCGATTGCGGCAAAAATAGCATTTGTTTTGTTCACAGTATATCTCCTCACATAACTGACTTCCAGAATTGAAAGCTTTAGTAACATTGCGGAATTTCACCGATGAAGATACTATACCAAGGTATACTATACCAAGGTATATTCCATATTACCGTTACGTATGCCGCAACGTTAGGCAGCAACCCAAATACAATCAACTTCCTTGTTGCTCGACTACTCTCACCGACTCGAGTCCCCGTGTGGTTTCGCTCTTTACCCAGTGCATTTACAGACCTGACTGCACTGCAGCGTGGGTCAGAATGTGATCTGCCAGCGCTTGCATTTCGTCAAAACGCTTTCCAGTGGGCTCCCAGTTTGGATCGACTGAGATGTGTGTCGATTCCCATTTAACAGGGGCGCTTCTAAACATTTGTGCCAACTAATCGACAGATATACTTAACGCAACATGGCGCGTTATTAACCAGCGACACGCACTTTCTTGTCCTATGTAAGCCAAGGAATACGTTGTACTTTCTGGCTTCAATTGACTTTTCCGTAATATACACCAATACTGATGGCGTCGTCAGGTATTCAATCGGCCCGCTGGCGCTAGAGAGAAGTCAAAGCTCCCGCCCACGGGAGATAACCATGATATTTCAATCTGTTACCTCGCTGCCGAAGGGCACATACAGCGTTCAGCACTGGCAAATTATGTCGTCAGCCTATGAGCAGGCCGCGTTCATACTCGACATCTCGGACGATCAGAAACGCCACAGCCACCGCCTTGCCCGGGAAATTTTGCGCCTGTTCGATAGCGGTCAGCGCGAAGCAGACGTGATCGCCTCGCTTGCCGCGGACCGGGAACGTACCCTCGTCTTCAATGCGGAGCTGAGATGCAGCGCCAGACGCATGGACCCAATCAGCTTTTCCAAACTGGAAGACAAGCGAACACACGTTGGTCGTCTGACTGCCACGATCGCCCGATTGGTCGTGCAGTACCACGGCGGGCTKACGGCCGCCGCCAAATTGACGGCGGAACGAAATCAGTTGCGGGCGATGATCGACCAGGTCCCTGACTACCTGTTTGTAAAGGATCTTGAGCACCGCTTCGTCGTGGTGAACCAGGCGGTCGCCCGCATCCACGGCCATCTTCATCCGAGCGAACTGATCGGAAAAACAGATTTTGATCTGCACCCGAGTGACGTTGCGGTAGAATTCCTGGCTGTCGAACAGGCGATATTTGATACCGGCACACCATCCATTGACAGGGAGGAAGAGGTCGTCGACGCGGTTACCGGAGCCAGAACATGGCTTTCGACGTCCAAGCTCGCCCTGCACAACGACCGGAACGATATCATAGGAATTGTCGGCATATCGCGGGATGTGACGCTGCGCAAAAATGCGGAGCGTCTTCGTGATGAGCAGGCACATGCAATAGAAATGATCGCCACGAATGCGCCCCTCAAGGATGTGCTCGACCGCATTGTGCGGCTTATGGAGGCGCAACTTGAGGGTGTGTTCGGCTCGATTCTTCTTGTTGCCGGCGACGGAGGTCACCTCAAGCACGGGGCAGCGCCAGGTCTTCCGGAGGCCTATACCCGCGCCATTGACGGCATTGCCATCGGCCCGAATTCCGGCTCTTGCGGCACCGCAGCTTTCCGGCGCGAAAGCGTGATCGTCTCCGACATTTCCGTTGATCCACTGTGGACCGACTTCAGTGATCTCGCAGACCTCCATGGCCTACGATCCTGCTGGTCGACGCCGATCATCTCGCACGAAGGGGCAGTTCTAGGCACCTTCGCCATGTATTCGAAAGAGGTGCGGGAACCCCGGCTCTTTGAAATCGCGCTCACCGAAACATCCGTCCGCATTGCCGCCATCGCGATCCAGCGCAAGCAGGCCGAAGACCAGATAAGCTTCCTCGCCCATCATGACATGCTGACCGGGTTACCCAACCGGACTCTGCTGAGGGACCGCCTGAATCAGGCCATGTTGCGCACGGAACGTCATAATCCATGGGTGTCCGTTGTCTTTGTGGACCTCGACAACTTCAAGTCCGTCAACGACAGCCTCGGCCACACCGCCGGCGACGCGCTGCTCAAGATCGTCGCCGATCGGATGGTAGCGTGCGTGCGCCCGACTGATGCAGTCGTGCGGCTGGGCGGCGACGAATTCGTGATCTTGCTCGTTGACCTCCCGGCTCAGCCTGAGGCGATTTCCGATATCCTCCATTCGCTCAAGGGAGCCATCGCCGAGCCGATAGCCTTCGGCGGCCAGGAATTCCACATCACCTGCAGCATGGGCGTCGCCACTTATCCGCGGGACGGCAGCGATGCAGAGACACTTCTGATGAAGGCTGATGCCGCCATGTACCGGGCCAAGGATAACGGGCGGGACGGTTTCCAGCTCTTCACCGCCGAGATGAACACCAAGGCTCACGAACGTTTTTCGCTGCAGGATGCGATGCGCAAGGGCATTGTACGGTCGGAATTCTTTCTGGACTACCAGCCGCAGGTCGATCTGCGTTCGGGGCGGATTTTCGCGGTTGAAGCTTTGGTCCGCTGGAGACATCCGGTGCGCGGTGTCCTGTCGCCYGGCGAGTTCATTGCGCTGGCCGAAGAAACAGGCCTAATCGTTCCCCTCGGGGATTGGGTACTCAACGAAGCCTGCCGCCAAAACAAGGCGTGGCAGGATGCGGGTCTTGCGCACATCACCGTCTGCGTCAACGTCTCGGCGCGCCAATTTCAGGAAAAGGACTGGTCGAGTCGGGTGGCCCGTGTCTTGCAAGACAATGGCCTTGAGGCGGAGTACCTTGAACTCGAACTGACCGAGAGCCTGCTGATGCGCAATGTGGACAGGGCGATCGCCACCATGAAGGAACTCCAGGAGCTGGGAGTCCATTTCGCCATCGACGATTTCGGCACCGGCTATTCGAGCCTGAGCGCACTGAAGAGCCTCCCAGTCTCACGTCTCAAGATTGATCAGTCGTTCGTGCGCAACCTCGTGCATGACGAGGATGACCGGAGCATCATATCGGCGGTGATCTCGCTTGGGCAACGCATGAACATGATCGTCATCGCCGAAGGTGTCGAGACACAGGACCAGCTTGCATTCCTGCATTCCCAGGGATGCGATGAAGCCCAAGGCTATCTTTTCGGCAGACCTGGCAGCGCCGCCTCGATAGCGGGCCTGCTCGAAGAAAACTGCGCGCATCCGAAGTCGAAGGTGTTGCGGTACATCTCGAAAAAGACGGCGTCATGCAAGTTGGTCACGGCTACCCCCAGCATTATCGAGGAGTAGAAGGCAAAATGTTAAAATCGAAGGAGTTTGCCGCTGCAGTCATCGATGCTCTTTCCTCGAATATCTGCGTTCTGGACAAGAACGGGGCAATCATCGCCATAAACCGGGCGTGGCAGGACTTCCGTACGGAGAATTCCCCCAATCCTCGCCGGTCCGACGTCGGGGTGGACTATCTCAAGATTTGCCAGGATGCATCCGGCCCCGGATCGGATGAGGCAGGGGAGTTTGCCCTTGGTGTCCAATCGGTCCTCTTGAGCGGCAGGGAGTTGTTCCAGATGGAGTATCCTTGCCACTCGCCCACACATTTCCGCTGGTTTCTGGGTCGGGTCACGCCTCTTCATGTAGAGGGAGGCGGAGCCGTGGTCTCGCACGAAAATATCACGGAACGCAAAGTCCTTGAAATCGAGCTGGCCCGTTTTGCGGCGACGGACACCCTGACGGGCCTGCCGAACCGTCGTTATTTCCTTGAGTTTGCCAATAAAGAACTTGCGCGCACAAAACGCTTCGGCACCCCGGCCGCGGTCATAATCATGGATCTGGACCATTTCAAAGCCGTAAACGACACGTTCGGCCATGTGGCCGGGGACAATGTCCTGCGCCGTGTGAGTGAAGCCTGCTCGACAATTTTGCGGCAGGGCGACGTGCTTGCGCGGTTCGGCGGCGAAGAGTTTGTCGCCCTGATTCCCGGTTCATCCCTGGCGGATGCCCTGGTTGTTGCCGAACGGTTGCGCGGCTGCGTTCTTGAAACGATTGTCCCCAACGGCGACGACAGCATCAGCCTGACCGCGAGTATCGGCGTGACGGAGATCATTGCCGGAGACGAGGATATCGAGGCCGCACTTCGCCGCGCCGACACGGCACTTTACGCCGCCAAGCACGCGGGACGCAATTGCGTGAAGAGCGCGGCACCGTCATCAGCATGAAGACGACATTGGCGCGAGGTGGACCGGGCTTCGACCTCGTTATGGCAAACACCATCCCTGAGATCTACCGCCCGGTCGAAACGATGATCACAGAATTTGATCTCCGTCATTCACAATAATCTAGCGGGAAGTTCCAGTAAAAAGGATATTCGCATGAATAGTATCCGTAATTATCGTCGCGGCGAAAATCCCGGAAGTGCCTGCGGTTTTCGAAACGATTATGGTTCACCGCAAATCCGCGGGTGTTGCTGAAAACCCCGCCGGAGCGGAAAGCGCCACGGTCGGATAAATGCTGAGGCACGTTGGCGCGATCACCGCCGAAGCCATGGGCACCCCGGCTGAAACCGCCGAAGCTCCGTCCACCGCCGCCAAAACCATGACCGCCGCTGCCAAAGTCTGCACTATGACCTCCGCCGCCGCCATGACCGCCGCCACCACCCCCGCCGTGTGCCATTGATTCAGTTGCCGACCCGACGGCCACCATTGCGCCCAGAGCCAGAACGGCCAAGGCTGTTGCAGATTTTTTCATGATTTACTCCTGAATCTTGTAAGCTACCGTGACTAAAACGGCAGCAACCCTGATGTGGGAACGGCAGCACAATCGTTTAATTATACGATGGTTTAAGCAGGTAATACTGATCGCCATTGAGGTCTTGAAAGGACGGGGCGCTAATGCAGCGCCGGAAAACGGGTTACCCGACGTAAACGTGGGTATGATTGAATCGTTTCGGGCACGGGAGCATTTATTAGAGACTTGTTCAAGCGTTCGCGCGAAAGGACTTGCCCTTGTCCAACCTGAAATCCATAGCTGTCGTCGAGGACGACGCATCACTGCTGGCCGCCCTCGAGAATTTTATCGGTTCCCATGGGATCGAATTCCACGGGTTTGYAAACGCCGAATCCTTCCTCGCCCTGAAAGACTCCATCGAAGTTGACTGCCTTATAACGGACGTGCAGATGGACGGAATGGGAGGGGTGGGGCTGTTCCATGCGCTGCGCAGGAATGGCGATACTACACCGGTCGTTTTCATCACGGCATTCGAAGACGAGAGGATACACAGGCAGGTGATGTCAGCGGGGGCCATCGCCTACTTCCACAAACCGTTCGATTGTGAATACGTGATCGAGTGCATTGAAACGTGCCTGGCCATTTTGTCCACGCACAAGGAGCAGAAAAACATGTCGGATATCAGCAAATGCATCCAAGATTGGGTCGATGCGCACATCACCTCGGAAGTGCATGAGGATGACAAAACTCAGATGGTGCAGGAAGCCGATGATCTGAAGACCCACGCACTTGCCGAAGGGTTTACAATCGAAGAACTGCGGCAGGCGTGCAACGGCGACATCCTGACATTCTTGAAAGATCGGCAGAACTCGAATAGCCCTTCTGAATCCGATTAGTCTAAAGTCCCCTTCCAGATCGCACGAAGTAACATGAAGCGCTCGCTAATGGCAGCCTCAGCACGCTCTCGGTCTCAAATCCGTTTTTTTGGCACCGGATTAGGAACGGGGTCAAATTCCGGAAACACCATTTCTAGGGCAAACCAAAGTATAATGCCGGGAAACCAACGCATTACTGGCCCGCACGTTTGTATGAATGGATCACCCGCCGTTGCATCGATAACCTCAAAGGAAAGTTGCAAATTTGCTGCAATCCAATCGGTATCTGCCGCCGTATCTTCAGATAGATCATCTCACCCGTTGCGAACGGAAACTGCTTGAGGATTCAACCATGACGATTTTAGACAGAGTTTGGACGTTGCTGGTTTTGTTGGGGTCCGTTGGCGTTGTGGCGCTGGCATTTACCACTACGGATGTGTTCTCCCTGTATTGAACTTGCTACCGACGTCATTCTCGGCCAACGCGCTGTCGAGACTTGTTGCGCATGCCGGATGACCAAAAACCCCAAGGACTTGACGGAAGTTTTGGATTTCGCGCTCAAATCCGCCCCGGCACAGGAAAAGTATTGCGGCAACCGCCAATGACGGTGCGGTGATGCGCGGTGATCAGGGAGAAGTGGTGGTGAACGAATGTCAGATCCGGGCCGATCTCTTGAGCTGTCTCGGCCGGCTATGGCGGTTCGGCGTCGTTCTTTCCGGAGACGGCACGATCGCGGAAAAGCTGGTTGAACAGACTTGTATCCGAGCGCTGGCGGGTGAACATCCGTTGTTATGCACCAAACGAAAGGATTGCTGGTTGTTTTCGGTACTCCACTCGGTCTGGACCGACGGCCATCGCTCCCAAAGATATAAAGCACGGCACTACAGAAACGCTACTACCCCATTCGGCGGCACGCGGGGAAGTCAAAGCCCGGAGCTGGTCGCGCAGGTGGCGAATTTGCCGGATACCGTTCGTGCATCGGTTTTCCTTGCCTATGTCGAGGGCATGGCTCACCGCGAGGTTGCAGAGGTTCTGGCGTTACCTGTCGACACCGTCAGAAACAATCTCGCCGCGGCCCGGAGGACGTTGGCGAAGAGCGCGCGGGGTTACGAAACAAGAGAGCTGAAAATTATATAGCCACAGTCTCGACATGGGGTTTCTTCAGCCACGAAATTTAAACATGCGAGACCAAGCATTGCCGCTGGCTTGTCTGAGATTATTTTCGCTTACCCAAATCTTCCCGAATAAAAAAYGTGAGACAATTTACTTTTGGTTTTTCAGGACAAGCGTTCGGACGACCGTCGGATCATTGATTGCCAAGGTTGGAGCATCGGCCTCGCCAAAGCGCGTGCCGTCCCACAATTCGAAAGCGAATCGGGGCTCGACCACGTCGAACACCGTGCGGATAATCCGCGCTGCTCTGTCATGTGCTTCCATCTACCGCTCTCCGAATGCTGGCCCGAACATCCAGACTTTGGTGCTCTGTGAAAACCTTGACCGACCTGTTCCGGCTGTTCCGTTCTGCAATCCGTCTAAAAGAGTCGTTCTCATGAAACGCGAGGACACCAAACCGTCTGCGCGCCAATTTTCGGCGAGAGCACTTGTCCCTCGCGGGCGCATCGACATCACATCCGGCGACCGATGCATAAAAATTCGACGACGGTATTTCGTCAAGGCTGTGTCTGCTGATGGACAATACCAGCGTTTGACGGAGAAACGGCGCGGAGTGAGCTTTCGCGGCGCCGTGGCAGGGCCGCTGACCCCCGAGCAGGCTAAAGTGATGATGCCTCACATACCTCCCAAATGCTTCAACTGCGAAATAGTGGCTGCGTCGCAAAAATTAAACTTTTAATGAAAGGACGCAAGCGGTGATGGCCAGCTTGAGAATTCGGCCTATTTCGTCTTTCGTGATGTCCCGCTGTAACCTCACGTTTAAGCAGACCATACCAATGTATACTTATGCGTCGGGCTGATTGTTTGTAACTCTACTCCTGCGCCTGTCTAAGCCCGATAGGCCTGGTAGTTCCCCCGGCTACCACGCTTCAGTTTCCCCCCGGCTGAAGCACGGACATTTTTCGTTGTGTCCGCAAAAGACCGCCTGCGTCCCCTCAGGCGGTCTTTTGTTGTGGCCTCACATCAAAGGGAAGGACATGAGACGCCACCATGGTCCCGGGGGCTAGCCCCTCCAGACATAAGGATTTAACGTCATGGAAAAGCTCGATGCGATTTGGATAATGATGCTTCTGGTAGTGTCCGCCACGATCGTGACCCCGGCATTTACCACAGGCGATGTATTCGCCTGGAATTGAGCGCTTCGGGCGGCGTGTGTGTTGACAAAACTTCTTTGTTCAACTGTAACTTCACGCAATCTCACGCGTATGTTACTATTGTTCGCTTGAAGTTCATCAACTACATCATAAATCAGTTTAAGCAAGGCGGGAACCGCCGGCGATGGATACCTTTCAGCGTGACGCGACGGAACCAGACGGCCTTGCAGCAGGAGGGTGATGACCTCTCCCTCAATCTCAGGAGACGCGAAGAATGCGCTCTTTAATGTTCAGTACAGCATTAGCCACCGTATTAATCGCCACACCGTTCGCATCCGCCTTTGCACTCGGCGGCGGCATGGGTGGAGGCCACGGCGGCGGCATGAGTGGAGGCATGCACTCGGGGCAGTCCCTCGATAGTTCCATGGGCAGCGTGAACGCGGGCGAGTCCATTGGCGGCTCCCGCTTGAACTCTACTGTGAGCACCGATCAGAGCTCGGCGGGCGACTTCAGGCAAGATTTTGACGGCTTTCGTTTGCCGCACCCACATGTAGGCACCCGCCATCGGTAGTTTTGGTCGGGATCGAGCATGGGCACGAATTCAGTGGACCAATCAACAGCCACTCCGGGCAACACAGCTATCAGGGTGCATTGAACGGAACACTAATTCACTTATGCCCAGCCACAAGAGAGCGCCTATCCTTTGCGCTCTCTTGTGCATTTTCGGTGGTGACCTAGTTCCACTCCACGAATCAAACGGGACTGCAGCTGGGACTTTGAGCCAAGGGAAAGTTTGCGGAACCTTGGCCTTGTAGAGTATCTTGCGGATGCTGTAGCGCGAACAGTGATGTTTATGGGCCAGTTCCACCGCAGAAAGCCTCCCTTTGGCGTCGGCAACTACGGCCTACCTATCGATGATCCCAAACACCGGGACGTCGATTTCCTGTTGTAGCAGTCACGGTTGCCGAACGCTATGCCGATAGCCGTCAAGCTGAGGTTTCGAAAGGGTGATGTCAGGTTAACGCATGATCAGTATCGGCCTGATATCCGGGAAGCATGAACCAATCACAAGTCAGCTATAAACGTCACCGCTTCCACCGGACTCATCGCCCATACGGTTTGGTTGTATTTCCGGTTTCCGCTCAGCCTGCGTCTGGTCGAGGAAATGCTGCTGGAGCGAGGGGATCGTTGTTTCTTACGAGACCATCCGATGCTGGGCAAAGAAGTTCGGCCCGGTCGATGCTCGTCGTCTGCGCAGGAAGCAGACAAGCTCAAGCGATATTTGGCACCTGGACGAGGGTGCGCCACGAAGGCGCGAAGGAGGAGCCATGATCTAGGCACTTCCCAAGCAGCTATGCTGCACAGGAGATGAGGGCTGGCCCCTCGAAGCCGGCTTGCAGGAGCAGGCTTCAAACCACCTCAAGCTGCTGTCGTAAAGAGCGATGGTGGTGAGCGTTGAGGAAAAGGCGGGACTTGATCCGGTCAGGTGGGATGCAAGGAGACGAGCGTGAGCGAACCGCTGAAGACGTGTCGAAAAGTGCATAAATGGCGTCAAAACCGGGTGGGCTTCGTTAGCCCGGGACAAGTTTGGGAGTTACCTGTCTACGGCCCAGATGGCGTCCGGCATGAAGGCGGCGTGACCTTGCTTCAAGCTCTTGTGCGGAACGTGGGAACCTGTCGCCCCGATGCGAAGGGAGACGTCCAAGTGGAAGCCCCATGAGGACCCGAGTACCGATGCGGGGCACAGGGACGGAGTTGCGTGTAGTAGTGATGAAGGTGCTGTAATGGCGTTGGAGCGAAGGCGCAACACTGTCCAGCTTTATCGAAAGGTCAACCGTCATGCGGGAGGAACCTTTGGGTAAAGCAAAGCCGTTCGATATTCCCAAACGCGTTGTTTGGGAGGCTTATCAACGGGTAAGGGCGAACCGGGGAGCAGCCGGTGTCGATGATCAGTCGATTGAAGCCTTTGACCGGGATGTGAAGAACAACCTGTTCAAGCTTTGGAACCGACTGTCATCGGGCAGCTACTTTCCTCCGCCAGTCAAACGGGTCGCGATCAAAAAGCGCCAAGGTGGAACAAGACCGCTGGGTATTCCAACGGTCTCGGACCGGATTGCGCAAGGGGTGGTGAAGGCGTACCTGGAACCGGAACTGGAAAGACATTTCCATCCCGATTCCTATGGGTACAGGCCCGGCAAGTCGGCACTCGAGGCCGTGGGCGTGGCAAGGCAGAGATGCTGGCGCCATGACTGGGTTCTCGATCTCGACATTCGGGCATTCTTCGACACCATTCCCCACACCTGTTGCTGCGCGGTGCGAAAGCACACCGACTGCACATGGGTGTTGTTATACGTTGAGCGGTGGCTGACAGCTCCCGTGCAATTGGAGAACGGCACCTTGGAGCCTCGGGAGAGGGGAACACCACAGGGATCAGTTATCTCACCACTGCTGGCGAACCTCTTTTTGCACTATGCGTTCGATCGGTGGATGGCCAAACACCATCCTGATATTCCGTTTGAACGCTTTGCCGACGATGCTGTTTGTCATTGCAGCAGTGAGCGTCAAGCTCAAAAGCTGCAAGCGGAACTTGAGCGGCGGTTTGCTGAATGCGGACTGACGTTACATCCAGACAAGACACAGATCGTGTCTGTAAGGATGACGTTCGGCGAGGATATTACCCGAACCGGAAATTCGACTTTCTCGGCTATACCTTTCGGCCGAGACTGTCGATGAACCGATGGGGCAAGACCTTCGTCAACTTCAGTCCCGGCATGAGCAACCGGGCCGCGAAAGCCATCCGTCAGACGATGCGGGACTGGCAGCTTGACCGCCGTATCGACAAGCGCATCAACGATCTGGCCAAGATGTTCAATCCGATCCTACGCGGTTGGATGAACTATTATGGCCGGTATCACAAATCGGCACTTTCCCGAGCATTAATGCATCTCGATCTGCGCCTGGCACGCTGGGCGATGTCGAAATATCGTCGCCTGAGACGCCATCGTCGGCGTGCACGGTATTGGGTCCAGGACGTAAGGCGTCGGGAGCCAGCGCTGTTCGCACATTGGCGATTGCTGTATCAGGCACCAGCTGGACGGTAGGAGCCGGATGAGTGGAGACGCTCACGTCCGGATCTGTGAGAGCCTGGGGGTGAAATTCCCCCGGGCCACTCGACTTGTCATCACCATCGCCGGCAAGAAACACTGGTTGTGGCGAGCCGTCGATCAGGACGGATATGTGCTCGACGAGATTGTCCAGACCCGCCGCAACACCAAGGCAGCCAAGCGGTTACTCGTCCGCCTGCTGAAGAAACAAGGCCTGCCGCCGAAGCGCATATCACTGACAAACTGCGCTCATACGAAGCAGCAAAGCGTCAAGTCATGCCAGAAGTCGAGCATCGCTCCCACAAGGGTCTCAACAACCGGGCGGAGAATTCGCATGTGCCGCTGCGGAAAAGGGAGCGAATGATGCAAGGGTTCCGATCTCCGGGAGGGCTACAACGCTTCGTCTCGATCTTCTAGGCAATCCGCAATCTGTTCGTCTCACCCCGCACAAGCCGCTCTTCATTCCAAATTCACCTGCATCGCCTTAACGCAATGGCAGAGTGGAAAGCCATAACTGGCGCACTTGGCTGAAATACTCTGAGGGACATCGTTGCCGCCTGCTTCACACAACGTGACAACCCCCACCAGCGCAATCTGATCGAGCGGTTCTTCTCCAAGCTAAAGCACTTCCGCCGCGTCACCACCCGCTACGACAACCTCGCGCCAACTTCGTCGCTATGGTCCAGCTTGCCTCAATGCGGCTTTGGTTGCGCGCGCTTATGAGTCTATGACCTAAAACCGCATCGACCACCAAATAAAGACCGACCTGCGGGCGCGGCGCCTATTCTGCTGCTTCGCCGAGCAGCGGATAGTCGTTGTATCCGGTCTCATCGTCCATATAGATCGTCTCGGACTTGAGCGCGTTGAGCGCCGCACCACGCCGGAAGCGCTCCACAAGGTCGGGATTGGCGATAAACAAGCGACCGAAGGCGGCGGCATCTGCCTCGCCACGTTCGATGGCCTGTTGCGCGCTGTCCTGCGTGAGGCCCTCGTTGACGATGTAGGCGCCCTTGAAGAGCCGTCGCACGTCCCGGCCGATCTGCTGGTCGCCGCGATCGAGTGCCTCGCGGGCGAAGATGAAGGCGATCTTCCGTGCGCCAAGCTGGTCGGCGACGTAGCTGAAGAGCGCGCGGGGGTCGGTATCGCTCATCGAATAGCTGCTCGACATGAGATTGAGGTGCACGCCTATCCTGCCCGCAGGCCATACCGTCAGTAGCGCATCCACTGTTTCCATGAGGAAGCGGGCCCGGTTCTGGATAGGGCCGCCGTAGCGGTCGGTTCGCTTGTTCGAGCCATCATGCAGGAATTGATCCAAGAGGTAGCCATTGGCGGCGTGAAGTGCCGCCCCATCGAAACCGGAACGCAGCGCGTTTCCGGCCGCGACCCGAAAGTCCTCTACGAGGCCTGGGATTTCGTCGGTTTCCAACGGCCGCGGAACCGGATATGGGCGCTTCGGATTGAGGCGGTTCACCTGACCCTCCGGTGCGATCGCGCTCGGAGCGACGGGCAGCCTGCCATCATGATAGACAGGGTCTGAGACCCGGCCGACGTGCCAGAGTTGAGCGACGATGAGGCCACCGGCGTCATGAACGGCCGACGTCACGCTGCTCCAGCCGGCGATCTGCGCGTCCGACCAGAGACCGGGAGTGTCGAGGTAGCCAACGCCCTGCGGCGTCACCGAGGTCGCCTCTGTGATGATCAGGCCGGCGCTTGCCCGCTGGACATAGTGTTTCACGTTGATGGGCCCGGGACTGCGCTCATTGAAATTGCGCATCCGTGTCAGTGGTGCCATTACGATCCGGTTCTTTAGCTGCAGGTCGCCGATCTGGACGGGGTCGAAGAGAGTGGCCATTGGTTTGCCTTTCATGCGTATGGTAGAGTGGGAGCCAGCGGCAGCAATCACGTGGTGAGGATGATCTTGCCTACATGTTCGCCTGCTTCGAGCCTGGCATGCGCCTGAGCAGCTTGCTTGAGCGGGAACGTCTGGTTGATGATGCAGTCGATTTGCCCCGCCTCGACCATCGGCCAAACATGATGCTCGACTTGTGCCGCGAGGCGCGCTTTCTCTTCCGGGCTACGAGACCGGAGAGTCGAACCGGTGATGATCAGACGCTTCTGCATCAGATCTGGAAGTGACAGCTCCACCTTTGCGCCAGCTTGAAAGGCGATCTGCACCAGACGGCCCATTGGCCTGAGGGCGCGGAGGTTCCTTTCAAAATAGGAGCCGCCGACCATATCGAGGACGACATCGACTCCGCCGTATGCACCTGCGACATCTACGAAGTCATCAGCAGTCGCGTCCGCAGCTATGTCGGCTCCCAGACTTAGCGCCTGGGTTACCTTCTGAGCCCCCCGTCCGGTCGCTATCACGCGAGCTCCAATAGCCTTCGCCATCTGAATCGCCATCACGCCGATACCCGAGGTCGCTCCATGGATCATAAAGGTTTCGTTACGCTTCAACATTCCATGCTCGATGACGTTCGCGTACACCGTAAGGGCCACCTCCGGAAGAGAACAAGCCTGCAAGAAATCAAGCCCCCGTGGTACAGGGAGAGTGAGACCCTGATCTGCGATGGCATATTCAGCGTATCCGCCGCCGCCCAGCAAAGCCGCGACCCGGTCGCCAATCCTCCATCTGTTCACCGCAGTGCCCACTGCCGCGATCTCTCCCGACACCTCAAGGCCGAGCGTTTTTGAAGCGCCTGGCGGCGGTGGGTACAGGCCCATGCGCTGGAAGACATCAGGTCGGTTAACACCCGCCGCGCGGACTTTGATCAGCACTTCTCCTGACTGGGATACGGGGACTGGTATCTTAACAAGCTTCAACGCCTCGGCAGGCCCAGTGCCACCTGCGACCGCGACGGCTTTCATCGAACTAGATATCATGGGCCCATTACTTCCTTGCTTGACCGAAATTCAACATTCGAAACAAGTTTCAAAGGTGTTGCCTGAACCAGGCGATTGACGCCTGTGTCCCTTTCTCAGCCTCGCCAAGGTACTGGTCGTAGTGGCCGCCCTTTGTGATGATCAGCCTCTTTGGCTCGAGGGCGCGCTCGTACGCCCGCAGAGCTACGTCGGTCGCGGCCGTGTGGTCACGCTCGGCTACCAGCATCAGGAGTGGCGTTGGAGAGACCCTCTCGATCCATTCACCGGGAGAGTACATCCGGGTCCAGCGAGTTGAGCGGACTGTGACCTTGTTCTGCCATATGCCCTCTGGCAGAGGCTGGCGATAGAATTTTACCGCATCAGCGTCGTAATACGAGGAGTTCTGTGTCGCCTCCTCGCTTACTATCGCCTGCGTCGCCGGAGGCTCCCCGCGAAGCTGCGCGCGTTCGTCTGCCGCAAACAGAGCCTCCAATGCCGCGACCTTTTGCGGGGCCACGCGCCGCAACCCCGTGGCGTATCCGTCTATCGTGGGACCTTGCGACACAACGGCCTTCAGCCTCCGGTCGGTGGCACCCAAGACGATTGCGTGGCCGCCAGCAAAGCTCGTGCCCCAGACACCGATCCTCGCCTCGTCCACTTCGGGCCGGTCCTGAAGGTATGAGATTGCGCGCCGCCAGTCCGTGATCTGCTGCCAAGGATTCACGTCCTGTCGGGGTTCCCCGCCGCTGTCTCCGAACCCGCGGTGATCATGAAGAAGGACCGCGAAGCCCGCTTCCGCAAAAGCTACTGCGGTCTGTTCTAGCCCATGGTATTTGGTGCCCGCATAGCCGTGAGCCATTGTGATGCCCGGTGCCTTTCCATCTGACCGCTTGGGTACGAATAGCCATGCTGCCAGTTCTATCCCACCCTCTGCCGGAAAGGCGACGTCGTACTTCGTGAACATGGATGCTGCTCCTCAATCATTGCCAAGAACGCGGATGATGCCCTCTACGGAGAGCTCGGCATCGCGGGTCTGAAGTCCAGCCTGCATGGCGGAACGGACCCTCGCCTGTGTTTCGGGGCGCGCCACGCCCAGACCGAACAGGTCTGAGTCTTTGCGGTATGCTTCAGCGCTACCAAGCGTGATGGCGTTGCAGCTTTCCTGGATGTCATTGAGCCCCCCGACGGGAAAGCTCGCGATCCGCTGCGCAAGGTTGGACACAAAGCCTCCGAGCTCTGCTTTCGGAAGCGAGCGGTTGATCCAGCCATATCGTTCAGCAAGTTCGGCGCTAAAATCCTGCGCTCCGAGCATAGCCTCCAGGGCGCGGCCGCGCCCCATCAAACGGGAAAGGTGCTGGACCGCCCCGGCTCCTGGGATCAACCCGAAGGCCGCTTCTATTTGGGCGAAGACTGCCGTCTCCCTCGCTGCGAAGCGCATATCGCATGCGAGGATGAATTCGCTGCCTGCTCCGCGGACACGGCCTTCGATCTGCGCGATTGTAACGAACTTTGCTTCACTCATGTAGCGGAACAGGAGACCTATGGACGCGTCGCCCACAAGCATTGCCGCTGCCTCGCGGTACTCTCGGACCTTCGTCATGTCCACGTGGGGGATGAAGTAGTCGCGATCGGCACTTGAGAACACCACGACACGACAGTCTGAGTTTTCTGCATATTCGATCAACCTGACCAAATCGGAAATCAACTCCGGCCCGATCAGGTTGATGGGAGGGGCATCGATGACAGCGTGGGCGACGCGGTTGGTGTGCGTAACGTGCAAGGTGGTAAATGACGTGCTCATCTCTCGACCTATGGTTTTGATATTGCCCCGATCGATGGTTGCGTGGCTCGATAACCGCAGGGCGTCGAAGGTTACGGGCGGGCTGTAATCCGTTGGAATCCCGGTGCCCGGCTGACCGCCGGGACCCGATTCTGGCATAGGATGCAGTGCGCGTCCTCAATCCGTGGAAGGCGCACGCACGCGGAGTTTGCGGGCAGCTCAGCTGCCCCGAATCGCGCGGCGAACCTCGCTGGCAAAGCCCTTGATGGTGAAGTCCTCGGGAATTTGGTCAATTAGAATGAGGTCCGAAATCGCGTTCTTCAGGCGGAGCGGCAGGATCGCTTGATATGCAGGGGAATTGTACCAGGACGTCGCGGCATCGCGGCTGGGGAATTCCATCAACACGACCGAGCCTGGCCAAGCGCCCTCGACGACGTCGGCGGAGCCCTGTGCCAGCCACTTGCCGCCGAAAGGTGCGACCGTTGCTTCGACCTGTTCGAGGTAGGTCAATCCCGCGTCGTTCGGAATGTCGCCGGGAATGCGCAGATGATTGATGAGATAGGTCTTCATGATAATGCTCCTTGTGTGTTGGGGGAAGAATCGTTCGTCCTAAATCAGTGAGGCGAGCTGTTCCTTCTCATAAGGCCTGAGTTCGTCGAGCCGGCCATCGCGCACCTTGGGCGGCAAGGCCGACGAGCCCACGCGGATTGTCGGGTGCCCGGTAAGTTTGCGGGTCCATCAGGCCAGATTGAGATCCGACCCGGCAAATCCCGATGGCGCCAGCCTTCATCGCCCGTACAGACATCGGAACATCAC
>NZ_JBFUMG010000045.1:0-17259 GCF_054049495.1 Phyllobacterium sp. P5_D12
GGCCGGCAGGGGGACAACGTTAGCGGGCGGTCTTCGGATCGCACTACTTATCTACCAAGACGCGCTTCGACGACCGCCCGTCTTCCCAACATGCAAACAATAGCCAGACGCGAAAGCGGGCGTGGCAAGGGGCAAGCACACCCGGTTCTTTGACATAACAATCATCAGGAATTCGCGTCGCGCACTTGCGGCAGTCGCTTCTGTTTAAAAGGAGCCATGCCAGCGCGCGCGAGTTCGTCGGCACGCTCATTCTCCGGATGGCCCGCATGTCCTTTGACCCAATGCCAGACCACCTTGTGGCGCTTACGCGCCTCATCCAGCGCCTGCCAGAGTTCGGCGTTCTTCACTGGCTTCTTGGCGGCAGTCTTCCAGCCGTTGCGCTTCCAGCCGTCGATCCAGCCAGAAATACCGTCGCGAACATAGACAGAATCCGTGTAAAGGTCGACCTGGCAAGGTTCCTTCAGGGCATTCAAGGCCGAGATTGCCGCCATCAGCTCCATACGATTGTTGGTCGTGTCGGCCTCACCACCCGAAAGTTCCTTTTCATTGCCGTTCCAGCGTAGAACCGCACCCCAGCCTCCCGGGCCCGGATTGCCGGAGCAAGCGCCATCGGTAAAAGCCTGAATCTCCTTCACACTTTCGACCCTTCCAGAATGAGCCCGTATTCTTCTGCCGACCTGATCTGGCGGTGAAAGCGCATCCGGCGGATATATTCCATCGGATCTTTTTTGACGACGAGGCTACCTTCCGGCGTGTTGAGCCAATCGTACAATCTTGTGAGCATGAAACGCAGCGCCGATCCCCGCGCCAGGACAGGCAAGCTTACCGCTTCATCCACCGAGAGCGGGCGAACAGAATTGTAACCTCGAAGCAAGGCTGTGCCCTTGGTTAAATTGAAAGAATGATCCTTTTCAAAGCACCAGGCGTTCAGGCAAACGGCCACATCGTAGGCAAGCAGATCGGTACAGGCGAAATAGAAATCGATCAGTCCCGAAAGCTTGTTTCCCAAAAAGAAGACGTTGTCTGGAAAAAGGTCGGCATGGATGACACCCGAGGGCAAGTGCGACGGCCAGTTTGACTCGAAGAAGGCAAGATCGGCCTCGGTCTCCTCGGCAAGGCCCGGTTCAACCCGACCGGCACCGGCCTTGGAATTATCCCATAGAGGCCGCCAGCCTTCTACAGAGAGCGCATTGGGGCGGCGCATGGGGAAATCCTCCCCCGCGACATGCATCCTCGCCATTGCCTCGCCCAAGGCAAAGCAATGCTGCACGGTCGGGCGGCGCATCCACATGCCTTCGAGAAAGGTTACGATCGCAGCAGGCCGACCAGCCAGTTCGCCGATGCTTGATCCGGACTTCTGGTTCACTGGCAAAGGACAGCGTATCCCCTTGCCCGCCAGATGGCGCATCAAACCAAGAAAGAACGGCAGATCGTTGCTGTTCACACGTTTCTCGTACAGCGTCAGAATGTATGATCCGGTGCTCGTATGCAGCAGATAGTTGGAGTTTTCGACGCCCTCGGCAATGCCCTTATACGAAAGCAGCTCGCCGATATCGTAGTCCTTGAGGAAGTGCGCCAAGTCGATTTCATTGATGTCGGTATAGACGGCCATATGCTAGCTCTTACCGGCTGCCGTTGACGAATGCCATATCGGCGCTCGTCAGTTCCACATCGCGCAGGTCCCGCATCACATGGAAATTTTCGGTCTCGATGGTTGTTTCCGCGAGTTCGATCGACACGATATACCGCTCCGAAAAGGACTGGATGATTTCGTCAACGATGATCTCCGGAGCTGAAGCGCCGGCGGACAATCCGACCACCGAAATGTTGCCGACCCTGCTCCAGTCGATGTCGCCGGCTCGTTGAACCAGCCGAGATTGAACCGCCCCCGACCGTTCGGCGACCTCAACCAGTCGCTTTGAATTGGAAGAGTTCGGAGCTCCCACGACGAGAAAAAGGTCGCAGCCTGGAGCCGCGGCTTTCACAGCGTCCTGGCGGTTCGTAGTGGCGTAGCAGATCGATTCTGCAGCTGGTGCCGTCAGCGCGGGGAAGCGGCCCTGCAAGGTCGCGATGATCCCGGCAGTATCGTCAACGGAAAGTGTTGTCTGCGTCACGAAGCCGAGGTTATCGGGATCCTCGGGGACATAGGTCTCAGCTTCGGCGATGGTTTCGACCAGCGTCACCGCACCTTCGGGCAATTGACCCATCGTACCGATGACTTCCGGATGGCCTGAGTGACCGACGAGAATGACATGGCGGCCGAGCCGCTGGTGGCGCATCGCCTGCTTATGAACCTTGGACACCAGCGGGCATGTTGCATCCAGATAGAAAAGGTTCTTGCTTTCCGCATCGGAGGGGACCGACTTCGGAACCCCGTGCGCGGAAAAGACCACAGGCTGATTGCGATGCTCCGGAGGAATTTCGTCGAGCTCTTCGACAAAAACCGCTCCGCGAGCCTGCAAGCCTTCGACGACGTAGCGGTTATGTACGATCTCATGGCGGACGTAGACAGGTGCGCCATATTTCTTCAACGCCAAAACGACGATCTGGATGGCTCGATCCACACCGGCGCAAAAACCGCGCGGTCCGCACAGGCGGATTGTCAGTGGTTTCTTGTCAGCCATCGTGTCGTGTCTCATGGAAGCGTTACAGTGCTGTTGGAATTGGGCGGCAATCAACGCGAAGTCAAGTCCGAAGCTTCAGATTGGCTGGGATCAGGCTCGTTTGGATCCTTGGGATGGTATCGCTGCCAAAGCGAAATTCCCGCGACCGCAAGCAGTGTCGCGGCGAGGCCATACCAGGTTACCGCGTATTGCAGGTGGCTGTTAGGCAGATCGATGATCGTTACGCCGCCAACCGGCAGGCCCCCGGGATTAGGTGTCTTGTCGGCATCGATGAAAAAAGGAACCAGCTTGTCATCTGCAATGCCCGACTGTCCCGCCATCGTTGGCAGGTCTTTCCAATAGTAGATATTGGTCACGAGGTCGTTGTTCGGCACGATCGACGAAGGCTTGTCATAAAGCGGATTGCRCGCAAGCCCCGTTACAACCACCTGTCCCTCAACTTCGCCTTGGGGCCGTGTCACGGAATTCTTCTTGTCATAGGGAACAAAGCCACGATTGACAAAGACCGCTCGACCATCATCAAGCAGAAGCGGCGTATAGACGTAGAACCCGGAAGTGCCGTCATAGGTCGCGAAATAGTGACGCTCGCGATCATTCAGCAGCCGGCCTGTCACGGTCACAGTCCGGTAGTCGACGTCCCTTTCGGCCGCCCAGACTCTCTCTATTTCGGCAAGCGATGCGGGCTTCGCATGCGTTCGAGCATCTATCTCCGCCAGCAGGCCTTCCTTCCAATAAAGGCGTTCGACCTGCCATGTCCCGAGGGCGATCAAGACTGCGAAAACGATTGCACCCAGGACAACTTTTATCCACGGGAAGCGGTTGCTTGGTAAAGGTGTCACGCGCTCAGTCATGGCTATCCAACGTATCAAGCCGACCCTCTGCGGCCTTATGCTTGTACTGCAAGGCTATCAGAATGCCCTTCATCCAGCGCAGCGCCGTAAGGCAGAGCACGAGGGCCAGGGGTATCCACAGGATAAAATGCAACCATAATGGCGGATCGAGCGTCACCTCCATCCAGAGGGCAAGGCCGACGACAATGAAGCCGATCAAGAGCATCACCAGAACTGCCGGGCCCTCGCCCGTGTCGATGAATGAATAATCCAGCCCACAGCTGGAACAGCTCTTCGCTGGTGCAAGGAAGCCATCGAACAGCTTCCCCTGCCCGCATCGAGGACAGCGTGCTTTTACACCGGCAGTTACGGGGTCAACTGGTGGGTAAAGCGCCGTGTCTTGATTCATGGTCATGTGCCTCAAGGCCGGAGGGGCTTTGCAGTGAGTATATCGGATGGTTGCGCAGGAATGTGCTGAAAAAGTGAGAGCGGCCGTGTTTCCACGACCGCCCGCAAACTTTAGACGAGTTCGCCTATTCCACGGCTATCGGAGCACCCCAGGATGCCCATACATAGATCGAGAAGAACAGGAACAGCCAGACCACGTCAACGAAGTGCCAATACCAGGCCGCAGCCTCGAAACCGAAATGTTTGGTCGGCGTAAAGTCACCGCGGAGCGAGCGAAGCAAACATACGGCGAGGAAGATGGTTCCAATGATGACGTGGAAACCGTGGAAACCAGTCGCCATGAAGAATGTTGCACCGTAGATCGAATCCTTGAACGCAAATGGAGCGTGAATGTATTCGTATGCCTGCACCGAGGAAAAGAGCAGACCGAGCAGGACAGTGAGCGTCAGGCCCCTGATCAGGCCCTTGCGATCATTGTGGATCAGAGCATGGTGCGCCCATGTGACCGTCGTGCCGGACAAAAGCAGGATGACGGTATTGTAAAGCGGCAGGTGCAACGGGTCGAGAACTTCAATACCCTTCGGGGGCCATACACCGCCGGTGAATGCTGTCCGCGCTACTTGCGCTGCTTCCCCGGGGAAAAGACTGGCATCGAAGAACGCCCAGAACCAGGCAACGAAGAACATCACTTCTGACGCGATGAACATGATCATGCCGTAGCGCAGATGCAACGAGACCACGCGCGTGTGATGACCTTCCTTGCTCTCCTTGATTGTGTCGGACCACCAGCCGTACATCGTATAAAGAACGATCATTACGCCTATAAGCAGGATCCAGGGGCTTGTGAGATTAGCGCGGAAAAGGACAAGCTCGCCGCCGGCATGATAACGCATGAAAGCGATGCCGCCGATTGCAAGAACAAAAGCGCCAACCGAGCCAAGAAATGGCCATGGGCTAGGATCGATGATGTGGTAATCGTGGTTCTTTTGGTGCGTCTCGGCCATTCTAACCCTCRCAAGGTCTGTTCATTGGTTTTGACACCGGGCTAAGCCGGCGCAGTTTAGAGTTGTCCCGATGTACCATTCTTCTTGACCTCGGTATTGGCAGCAACGGGTGCTGGCATAGGGATCGGGAAGAATGTGTAGGATAGAGTGATTGTGTTGACGCCCTTCAGCTCAGGCGCATTGACGATGTCCGGATCGACAAAAAAGACGACCGGCATTTCCAGATCTTCACCTGGCTTCAGGACCGTATCCGTGAAGCAGAAGCACTCGACCTTGTTGAAGTAAGCACCTGCAGCCTGCGGCGTCACGTTGAATGACGCGCGCCCCGCGGTCGGCTTGTCGACGATGTTCTTCGCCTCATATTTGATCAGCTTGGTTTCGCCGATGTTCATCGTGACTTCGCGCTGTACAGGCTCGAACTGCCACGGCAAACCACCAGATGTATTGGCGTCGAAACGCACAGTGATTTTTTTGTCAAGAATTGTATCGGACATCTGTTCGACGCGCTGGGTCGTGCCACCATATCCGGTGACCTGGCAGAACATGGCGTAGAGCGGGACGGCAGCAAACGCCATACCTACCATGCCGAAGAAGAAGGCGAGGCAAGAAATTGCGATCGTCCGGTCGGAAACCTTGCGCTTCGGTGCATCGCTCATTGTGCGGGCCTCGTTACGGGCGCCGTTTGCGAAGAGTGATTGGCTCCGATTTTGGCCCACGTCCCGACATAGACAACGACGACAAACGCGGCCAACGCCAGCGCAAGCGCCAGGGAACGGCTACGCTGTGCCCGCTTCTGCTTGTCCGTGAGAGTTACCATGTCGTTGCTCATATTAAACACCAGCCACCAGAAATGCCTTGCGCACCAGAATCTYGCCGAGGAGCACCGCATACAAACTGAAAAGATAGAAAATGGAGAAAGCGAACATCTTCTTGGCAGGCTTCAACATCGCATCGCCAACTGGAGCACGCCATACCGTGAAGGCCGAAGCAAGAAAGGCACCGCCCATCGCTATGGCAAACAGGCCATAACCTGGCCCCGCGAATCCCATGATCCAAGGGAGGACACCAACTGGTGCTACCAGCAAAGTATAGAGAAAAATCTGAAACTTCGTCGATGCAGGCCCTGCAACATTAGGCATCATCGGAATCTTCGCCCTCTCATAGTCATCGGACATGAAGAGCGACAAGGCCCAGAAATGCGGCGGCGTCCACAGGAAGATGATGAGAAAAAGGACGATACTTTCCATGCTCACGGAATTCGTGACCGCCGCCCAGCCGATCATGGGCGGAAAGGCACCCGCTGCTCCTCCGATGACGATGTTCTGCGGCGTCGAACGCTTCAGCCACATCGTATAAATGACAGCATAAAAGAAGATCGTGAATGCCAACAGAAATGCGGACAAGAGATTTACGAAAAGACCAAGCGTTACGACCGAAAAGGCCGACAGCAGGAGGCCAAATGTCAACACCTCTCCGCGTGAGATACGTCCCGCAGGGATCGGCCGCTTGGAGGTGCGCTTCATAATGGCGTCGATGTCGGCATCGTACCACATATTGAGTGCACCCGAGGCGCCTGCCCCGACTGCAATACAAAGGATGGCGATTGCGGCCAAGACAGGATTTATCTGGCCAGGAGCAGCCATCATTCCAACGAAGCCAGTAAAGACAACCAAGGACATAACGCGTGGCTTGAGCAGCGCAATATAATCCGATGCATTGGCTTCCGAGAGGCCAATACTCGCATCAAGATTTGCGTTTTTCTCAATCAGTGCCATTTGATCCGTCTTAGTTTTATTCAATGCCGGGACCTTTGGCAGTCCCGGCATTGACGTGTTTACTTGATGCGCGGGAGCTGTTCCCACTGATGGAATGGCGGCGGCGATGAAAGCTGCCATTCCAGTGTCGTTGCGCCCGCACCCCAAGGATTGGCTCCAGCCTCACGCTTCTTGGCGAACGCCTCGAATACGCCGAAGAGGAAGATCAGAACGCCAACGCCAGAGATGTACGAACCGATCGACGATACTTCGTTCCACCCTGCAAAAGCATCCGGGTAATCGATATAGCGGCGCGGCATGCCGGCGAGACCAAGGAAATGCTGCGGGAAGAAAACCAGATTGACACCAATGAACATCACCCAGAAATGCGTGTGGGCAATTTTATGGTTGTACATGTAGCCGGTCATTTTCGGGAACCAGTAGTACCAGCCGGCGAAGATGCCGAACACTGCGCCCAACGACAGCACGTAGTGGAAATGCGCGATCACGTAGTAGGTGTCATGCAGCGAACGGTCGAGACCGGCATTAGCCAATTGAACGCCGGTCACACCGCCAACGGTGAACAGGAAGATAAAGCCGATCGCCCAGACCATTGGCGGCTTGAACTCGATGGACCCACCCCACATCGTGGCGATCCAGGAGAAGATCTTGACGCCGGTTGGAACCGCGATGACCATCGTGGCGAAGACGAAGTAGCGCTGCGTGTCGAGTGACAGGCCCACTGTGTACATGTGGTGGGCCCAAACGATAAACCCGACGACGCCGATGGCAACCATGGCGTAGGCCATTCCGAGATAACCGAAGATTGGTTTACGCGAGAATGTCGAGACGATGTGACTGATGATGCCGAAGGCCGGCAGAATCATGATGTAAACTTCAGGGTGACCGAAGAACCAGAACAGATGCTGGAACAGGATAGGATCACCACCACCTTCAGGTGCGAAGAACGCCGTGCCGAAATTCCGGTCGGTCAAAAGCATCGTGATACCACCCGCCAAAACCGGGAGCGCCAGCAATAGCAGGAATGCAGTGATCAAAACCGACCAGGCAAACAGCGGCATCTTGTGCAATGTCATGCCGGGAGCGCGCATATTGAAGATCGTGGTAATGAAATTGATGGCACCAAGGATCGATGACGCGCCAGCAATGTGAAGCGCGAGAATGGCAAAATCCATCGCCGGGCCAGGCTGACCTGATGTCGAGTATGGCGGATAGATTGTCCAGCCACCGCCCGTACCGAAGCCACCGGCAGGACCCGGAACGAACATCGACAGTATCAACAACAGGAGTGCGGGCGGGAGCAGCCAGAACGAAATATTGTTCATGCGCGGGAAGGCCATGTCCGGGGCACCGATCATAATCGGAACCATCCAGTTGGCGAAACCGCCGATGAGCGCAGGCATGACCATGAAGAAGATCATGATCAGACCGTGTGCGGTCGAAAACACGTTGTACATCTGCTTGCCGGCATCGATAGCCGCGTCGCCTTCAAAGCCGTAAACCATGGAGGCCAGACCGTGGAAAATCTGGATGCCTGGCTGTTGCAACTCGGCGCGCATGGCGATCGAAAGCGAACCACCGATAAGGCCAGCTATGATCGCGAAGATCAGATACAGCGTACCGATGTCCTTGTGATTGGTCGAATAAACCCAACGCGTCCAGCCTGTCGGCTTGTGAGCGTCGTGTGCTTCGTGAGCTGCAGAACCTGCCATCAAAGTGCTCCCGTTCCTCAATAAATTGCGTAAAACCGGCTTAGTTGCCAGCCACGCTTACATTCTTGTCTGCGTCAATTGCTGCGGTCAGCGTCTTGTAGGCACCCGGAAGGTCTTTCCCGGCGGCAGTAAACCACGCATTGTACTGATCCTGTGAAACGACATGGATCGCAATCGGCATGAAGGCATGATCCTTGCCGCAAATCTGCGAGCACTGACCGTAATACATGCCTTCCTTGTTGGCCTTGAACCATGTCTCGTTGCTGCGGCCCGCAACTGCATCCATCTTCACACCAAAGGCAGGCATGGAGAACGAGTGGATGACATCGGCACCGGTGACAAGCAAACGCACGGTCGTATTGACAGGGACGACCATTTCATTGTCGACCGCCAGCAGGCGCGGGTAGGCCTGCTTGTCTTCCTTCCCGGCAGCGGCGCGGTCAGTCTCTTTCAGCATCACAGAGTCAAACGAAACAGGGGCTTCGCCTGCCTGATACTCGTAACCCCAATACCATTGGTAGCCGGTGGCCTTGATCGTTAGCTTCGGCTCTTCGGGCGAATATTGCGCCGTCAGCAACTGGAAGGAAGGAATTGCCAGGAAGAGAAGAATGACGACAGGGCCTACGGTCCAGACGATCTCAACTGCCGTATTGTGGCTGGTCTTTGACGGAACCGGATTGGCGCTGGCACGATAGCGATACATCACCCAGGCCAGCAGTGCCATCACGAAAAGCGTAATGGGAACGATGAACCACAATGTATAGCGTTCAAACCACTCGATCTGCTCCATAATGGCAGAAGCGGCTGGTTGGAAAGTCATTTGCCAAGGCTCCGGCTGGGCTGCATAAGCAGTGCCGGCACCGAGCAGGCCACTCAGGATACCCATCAGCGTGACAATATTCTTCTTCACCTAGAAATCTCCCGAATGAAGCATTGATTCCATAGAATAAGACTGGGCAGCGTGATGGCCCGATGTATGGCGCGTTCAAACCACACATTAGCTTACATCGCAAGGAAGGCGAACGTGATCTCATGCGGCATTTTTGCGCGCGGCTTTCCAGCAGCAAGCCCCAGACCGCTCGAAGCAGCAGTTTTTTCGTTCTTGCAGCTGTTTTGCAGCACACAGGGCCATTAGGCTCACAATCCGGCCATTTTTCGGCTACACCACGTCTTATAGGCCGCGCTATGCTGGGGAGCGTTTGAGCGGTATTCTTTTCATCCGGGGCGGAGCGGTTTAACGTCTGGATGATTCGTTTTGGAGCCTACATGTTGTCTTTCGCGCTACGTAGCATCGCTGCTGGTCTGCTTGCCCTGTCAATGACTGTCGTTGCGGGCACCGCAATGGCAGCGCAGCAAAGCGGCACAGTCAAGTCCACCCATGGCGCATGGTCGATCCTCTGCGATACGCCGGCGGGTGCCAAATCGGAGCAATGCGCGCTGATCCAGAACGTCGTCGCGGCGGATCGTCCGGAAATGGGCCTCTCCGTCGTCGTTCTGAAAACTGCGGACAACAAAGCGAAGATTTTGCGCGTCCTTGCGCCCCTTGGTGTACTCCTGCCCAACGGCCTTGGCCTCAATGTGGATGGTAAAGATATCGGCCGCGCTTACTTCGTTCGTTGCTTCGAGGATGGTTGCTATGCCGAGGTCATTCTGGAAGATCAGCTTGTCCAGACGCTAAAGACCGGCAAGGCGGCAACATTCATCGTCTTCCAGACACCGGAAGAAGGTATCGGCATTCCGGTCGAACTTAATGGGTTTGGCGAGGGTTTTGACGCACTTCCATAAGTTTCGAGGGAGTTTGCGGTTGTCGAAAGGACTGTGAAGGCCTACATCCCGTTCACACCATTTGAACCGGACCCATTCTCATGAAAAGTCTCATCGACAGTTTTGATGCGCCGCGCGACAAAATCCTTGAAACCGTAAAGCAGAGTCTCGACGGGGCGGATGATGGCGAACTCTTCATCGAATACAGAGAATCAGAAGGTCTTGCCTTTGACAATGGCCGATTGAAAAACGGTTCGTTCAATCAGGATCAAGGTTTTGGCCTGCGCGCCGTGGCCGGTGGTTCGGTCGGTTATGCGCACGCTGGCGAGTTCTCGCTTGGCGCATTGAAGCGTGCCTCGGATGCAGCTTCGGCGGTAAGGACTGGTTACGCCGGAACGTATACCGCAGCGCCGCCCGGAACGAACCGGAGCCTCTACAGCGATGAAAATCCGCTTGGCTCTCCGAGTTTCGAGGCGAAGGTGAAACTGCTCCAGGAGATTGACGCCTATCTCAGGGCGAAAGATCCGAAGGTGCGGCAGGTTTCGGTCTCGCTTGCGGCTTCATGGCAGCAGGTAGAAATTCTGCGTGCCGATGGACATTTTGTACGCGACGTTCGCCCCATGGTTCGGCTTAACGTGTCCGTTGTTGTCGGAGATGGCGACCGGCAGGAAAGCGGCACATATGGTGCAGGCGGACGCAAGGGCTTCGGCGAATTCATCGTCGCAGATAAATGGCAATATGCTGCCGATGAAGCACTACGACAGGCTCTGGTAAATCTGGAGGCAATCCCCGCCCCCGCTGGCACATTCGACATCGTCCTTTCCAGCGGCTGGCCCGGCGTGATGCTTCACGAAGCGGTAGGTCACGGTCTTGAAGGTGATTTCAACCGGAAGAAAACGTCTGCCTTTGCCGGTTTGCTCGGCCAGAAGGTAGCATCGAAGGGCGTAACCGTCGTTGATGACGGCACCATCTCCGAACGGCGGGGCTCATTGACCGTCGACGACGAGGGCATGCCGACCAACAAGACTGTCTTGATCGATGACGGCATTCTGGTCGGCTACATGCAGGATCGGCAAAACGCGCGCCTGATGGGAATGGAGCCAACCGGCAACGGACGGCGCGAATCCTACGCTCATGCACCGATGCCGCGCATGACGAACACATATATGCTCGGCGGCGACAAGACGCCGGAAGAAATCATCGCCTCGGTCAAGAACGGCATTTATGCCGTTTCGTTCGGTGGCGGCCAAGTGGACATCACCTCCGGCAAATTCGTGTTCGGCTGTACGGAGGCATACATGATCGAGAACGGCAAGATCGGCGCGCCCGTCAAAGGCGCCATGCTRATCGGCAATGGACCCGACGCGATGCAACGCATTTCAATGATCGGCAATGACCTGCAGCTCGATACGGGTATCGGCAATTGCGGCAAGGGCGGTCAATGGGTGCCAGTGGGTGTCGGCCAACCACATCTGCGTATGGATCAGATGACCGTAGGCGGAACGGCGGTCTAACTATAGGTCGCTATTTTTTGCTGAGCAAAGCCACCACTTCGACGTGCGAAGACCAGAGAAACTGATCGATTGGCACGACGCGGTCGATTTTATAGCCACCCTTGATGAGGATGCTCAGGTCGCGGCCGAGGGTGACGGGGTTGCACGAGACAGCCGCAACTTTCGACACGGTGGATTTTGCGATCTCGATTGCCTGTGCTTCCGCGCCCGCGCGCGGCGGGTCAAAGACGAGACCGGCATACGGCTTCAGTTCCCGTGCCAGAAAAGGTCGCCGGAACAAATCACGGCGCTCCACCGTGACCGGCTTGAGACCCTGAACATGCCGGATGCTACGATCCATCGCATCAACGGCGGCCTGCTCGCCCTCGACAGCATGGACTGCTGATTTCTCTGCCATCCTGAATGTGAAGGTGCCCGACCCGCTAAAAAGGTCGATCGTCTTCTTTGCCTTGGCCAGATGACCTGTCAACAATGCAGACATGGCTACCTCGGCTTCCAAGGTCGCTTGGAGAAAGCCGCCAGCAGGTAGAAAAACTGGAACTTTACCAAACTGAACAATAGGTTTTCGTGGCTCGACGATGATTTCGCCTTCAAAGCTCAGTCGGGCAAAATCCTTTTTGATGACCAGCGCTGTCAGCGCCTGACGTTTGGCTGCGTCGGGTGCGGCACATCCTGAAGCCACAATATCCAGGCCCGAAGCCGTCGACGTGACCGTAAGCTTGAAGGGTTTCATGCCGCCGCCAAGAACGGCAACCAGTTCGCGCAGATCGTCAAGACGCGAAACGATTTCCGGCACTGTTACCGGACATTCCACGATATCTACCAGTTCGTGACTGAGATGCTTGTTGAAACCGAGTACGGCGCCCCTCTCACTCGTGCGGACGGCAAAAACGGCACGGCGCCGGGTCTGCGGGGCACACGGCACAAGCGGATCGAGCGTGAACGCGAACCCTCTGCCCGCAAGCGTATCGTGGACGAGTGATCTTTTCCAATCGCGATACGCGCTGTCCTGCCAATGCTGCAAGGTGCAGCCTCCACACTCCTCAAAGTGGCGGCAGGCGGGCACAATGCGCTCGGGCGATGGTTCCAGTAGCGCCACAAGCGTGGCACGGCCATTTTCCAGCGCCACATTGGCAACCTCGCCGGGTAACGAAAACGGCACATAGGCGCTTCCCGCCGAAGTAGCGGCAATGCCGTCGCCGCCGGCGCCCATCCGTTCGATCGTTACGCGCATACTCATAAGATTTTACTTCTCAATCGTGGCTTTCAGGCCGGTCAGCAGAAACTCGCGATTGCCATCGCCGCCTTCTATGGGCGAAGGGCAGTATCCAAGGGCTTTCCAGCCCGGCAATCCATCCAACCAGTTCCTTAGATCATTTGCGACGCGTTCACCATCCTTCGGATCGCGCAAAATGCCACCTTTGCCGATCGCTTCGCGTCCGGCCTCGAATTGCGGCTTGACGAGAAGAACGCAGTGGCTGCCAGGCTCTGCCAGATGCAAGGCCGGTGGCAGCGCAAGTTTTAGTGAAATGAAGCTGACGTCGGAGACGACGAGATCGACAGATTTCCCGCTCAGATGCCCGCGCAAGAGATCCCGCGCATTCAAAGTCTCGATGTTGCTGACGCGCGTATTGCGGCGCAAACTGTCGTGCAACTGGCCATGGCCAACGTCGACGGCAATGACGTGGTCCGCGCCTCTTTCCAGCAGGACCTGCGTGAATCCACCCGTCGATGCACCAATGTCGAGAGCAGTGCAACCTTTCACGTCGATGGCAAAATGATCAAGACCGGCAACAAGCTTCAACGCTGCGCGCGAGACATAGCTACTGGCGGGATCATCGGCAAGGACTGCTGCGTCGATGGAAACCGTGGTGCCCGGCTTGGTGATGACAAAACCGTTGACTTGCACCGTGCCGCGTATGATAGCGTCGCGTGCCCGTGACCTGCTTGCAAAAAGCCCCTTATCAACCAGAAGCTGATCGAGCCGCATCAACGTTACGCGCGAGCTGGCGAAATAATGTGCTCGCGGCCAAGTGCGCCAAAGACAGTTCGCACGATGCCCGCACTGTCGAGCCCTGAACGGGCATACATTGCTTCGGGTTTGGCGTGGTCGAGATAGAGGTCAGGCAATGTCAACGTGCGGACACGAAGGCCGTTATCCAACAACCCGTCGCGGCTCAAGAAATGCAGAACGTGTGAGGCAAAGCCTCCGATGGCCCCCTCCTCCACCGTAACGAAGACCTCGTGCTCGCGCGCCAGACGACGAATCAAATCCTCGTCCAACGGTTTGGCAAACCGTGCGTCGGCAACGGTTGTAGAAAGTCCCGCCGCGTCCAACTCATCTGCGGCGGCCAAACATTCTTGCAGGCGGGTACCAAACGAGAGCAACGCGATCTTCGACCCTTCACGGACAAGCCGGCCTTTGCCGATCTGTAGAACCTGTCCCCGCTCGGGCAAATCGACACCGACGCCGTCACCGCGAGGATAGCGAAACGAGATCGGCCCTTCGTCATACTCGGCCGCCGTTCGCACCATATGGCGCAGCTCGGCCTCATCAGATGCGGCCATGACGACGAAGCCCGGCAACGCAGCCAGGAAACCCGTATCAAATGAGCCGGCATGGGTCGCGCCGTCTGCACCGACCAGCCCCGCCCGATCTACGGGAAAGCGTACCGGCAAGTTCTGCAGCGACACATCATGCACCACTTGGTCATAACCACGTTGCAGAAACGTCGAATAGATCGCGGCAAACGGCTTTAACCCTTCGCTTGCCAGACCAGCTGCGAAAGTCACGGCATGCTGTTCCGCAATACCAACATCGAAGATACGATCGGGAAAAACTTCCCCAAAAAGGTCGAGACCGGTTCCGCCCGGCATCGCTGCCGTTATGGCAACGATTCTGTCGTCGTGACGCGCTTCCTCGATCAGGCTCGTGGCAAAAACCTTCGTATAACTCGGCGCGTTGGCCGGCGGCTTCGCCTGCGCTCCGGTAATGACGTCGAATTTGTTAACACCGTGATATTTGTCCGCAGCTGCTTCCGCCGGGGCGTAACCCTTGCCCTTTTGGGTAACGACATGGATCAGAACCGGGCCGTCCATCGTATCGCGGACATTCTTCAGTACGGGTAGCAGATGGTCGAGATTGTGGCCATCGATCGGTCCGACATAGTAGAAGCCCAGCTCTTCGAACATGGTTCCGCCGGTCCAGAACCCACGGGCATACTCTTCCGAAAGGCGCGCCTTTTCCTGCAGGAATTTCGGCAGTTTCTTGGCAAGCTGCTTGGCGGTTTCACGAAATGAACGGTAAGCGCGCCCCGAAACGAGACGGGCAAGATAGGCGCTCATCGCCCCGGTGGGCGGTGCGATGGACATGTCATTGTCATTGAGAATGACGATCAGCCGCGCATCGAGAGCTCCAGCATTGTTCATCGCCTCATAGGCCATGCCTGCCGACATCGCTCCGTCGCCTATCACCGAGATCACGTTGCGCTTCGTGCCGGAAAGATCGCTGGCAACCGCCATGCCGAGACCTGCGGAAATGGACGTGGACGAATGGGCAGCGCCGAAGGGGTCGTACTCGCTTTCGCCGCGCTTGGTAAATCCGGAAAGCCCGCCCTCCTGCCGCAGGGTGCGGATACGGTCGCGCCGGCCGGTTAGTATCTTGTGCGGATAGGCCTGATGACCGACATCCCAAATGATCCGGTCATGCGGCGTATCGAAAACATGATGGAGTGCGACCGTCAGTTCGACGACCCCAAGCCCGGCCCCGAGATGGCCGCCCGTGGTCGAAACCGCATCAATCAGTTCGGTGCGCAGTTCCTGCGTCAGTTGAGGTAGATCGGATTCCGGCAGTTGGCGCAAATCCAAAGGAACTTTAACGCGATCAAGCAGTGGTGTTTCAAAATTCTTGGCCAAAGCGCAGGTTCCAATTCCAAGCTCAATTCTTGCCGTTCCCTAAAGGAAAACCAGCCGACCAGCAAGAAGCGGAGTTTACCGCTCCATGGGTCGGTTTTCAGGCAGCGGTATGAATTCTTCCTCGTCGCCAGGAACTATATCAAAACGGCCTGTGCGCCATTCCTCTTTTGCCTGCTCGATCCGCTCTTGGGATGAAGACACGAAATTCCACCAGATATAGCGCTTGGATGGAAGAGCAGCACCTCCAAACAGCATGAAGTGTGCGCCTTGCGGTGCGCGGACAATGATCTCGTCACCGGCGCGGAACACCAGCAGACGGTCTGCCGGGAAGTTCTCTCCTGCAACTTCTACCGAGCCGTCCAGCGTATAGATTGCCCGCTCTTCGGCAATGTTAGCAGGCAACTGAATATGGCTTCCGGGATCGAGCCGAACGTCCACGTAAAGCGTTTCCGCATGCTGTTTGACTGGCGAGCCAACCCCATGGAACTTGCCCATGACGATACGCGCCTCCATCCCTGCTTCGCGCAGGACCGGCAATTCACCTACGCCGGTATTGGCAAAGGCTGGGTTGATTTCCTCCAGATGATCTGGCAGCGCCAGCCAAGTCTGCAGCCCCGAAATCGGCAACGGCTCGGTCCGCAACTCCTCCGGTGAACGTTCTGAGTGAACGATTCCGCGGCCCGCCGTCATGAGATTGACGTCGCCAGGTTTGATGACCATCTCCGTGCCGAGGCTGTCGCGGTGGCGTATGTTCCCGTCGAAAAGATAGGTCACAGTCGAAAGGCCGATATGCGGATGCGGCCGCACATCAAGCGCATCCGTCGGGCGAAGGATCGCCGGGCCCATCCGGTCGAAGAAAATAAAGGGACCGACAAGGCGGCGCTTGGCGCTCGGCAGGGCACGCCGAACTTCGAGCCCGCCAATATCGCTGGTGCGCGGGATAATTAGCGTCTCGATTGCATCGATTGCTACTAAGTCACCTATCTTGGGATCTGGGCAGGGGGAAAAACTCATGCGCGCTACTCCGGAAGTGTCGGTGCCCTAGCATAGCGGTTCATCGCGGTGCTGAACAGCATTGCTGTGCTTCACTCCGGATCGAGCGGCTCTGTGCCGACGGGTTCACCGTTACGGCCAAGGCGGATTTTCTGCACCTTGTCTTCAGCGGCGCTCAAGAGAGTATCGCAATGCTTCTTGAGAGCTTCGCCCCGCTCATAGATCCGGATTGACTGTTCAAGTGGCACATCACCTCGTTCCAGATCGTCGACTATTTTTTCCAGCTGATCGAGCGCCTGCTCGAAGCTCATGGCAGCGATATCGGAATTGTTTTCTACATCGGCCATGCTTCATCCTCCCATCAACCGTCTTATATGTGCGCCCGCCGAGAGCGACATACCCTTGAGGTCGTAGCCGCCTTCCAGAAGGCTGACAAGGCGGTTTGACGCATAGCTCCCAGCTCTTTCCATCAGGGCACCCGTCGCCCAGTCAAAATCATCCTCGTTCAGATTTATTTCCGCCAGCGGGTCGCGGTGATGGGCGTCGAAACCGGCAGAAACGATAATCAGCTCCGGCCGAAACTCATCGATAGCGGGGAGAATACGCGTGTTGAATGCTTCTCTGAAATGGTCGCTGCCAGTCTGCGGGCTGAGAGGCGCATTGATGATATTACCAACACCAGTTTCATCCTTGGCTCCGGTGCCAGGATAGAGCGGCATC
>NZ_JBFUMG010000046.1:0-17056 GCF_054049495.1 Phyllobacterium sp. P5_D12
TCCGGATTCCTCATTTACCAGCGGTAAAGCCGACTGAAGAAACGCCGCGACGTCTTCCTCTTTTCCGGCTTTTGCTTCGAGGGGCACGTAAAGAGCAAATTTGGTCATGGTGGTTCCTTGTCGAACTGGAACAGGATTGCTTCACGAGCTTGCACCTTTTTTGCGTCACAGGGAACTGTCCCGTCGCGACAAACGTTCTTCAACCGCAACAACAGGGTGAAGAAATGCAGCCGGACTATGCGTATTATGCTGAAATAGTTGGGCTTAAGCTGGTCGATCCGGAGACATTCACCTTAAAGCGTGAGCCATTTGGAGACACATTCCATTACGTCCGCACCAATGGACGTCCAGTCTCAAAAAAGCACATCGAGCGCATCACTGCTCTGGTAATTCCTCCTGCGTGGACCGAGGTTTGTTGCTGCGATGAATGCGACGGCCATATTCAGGCTGTAGGCTTGGACGCGCTTGGACGGCGGCAATATATCTACCACCCGAAGTGGGAGGACGTGCGTAACAGTATCAAAACGCACCGGCTGCTTGCCTTTGGCAAGGCGCTTCCACGTATCCGCAAGCGCATTCTGCGTGATATGCAGCGCCCCCCGACATCAAGTCGCCCGCTTGTCGCGCTCGCAGTGAAACTGATCGATCAAAAGGCTTTCCGGGCCGGGCATGAAAAATATGCCAAGGATGGTGGTCGAGGCATCGCCTCACTCAAAAACAGCGATCTCAAGATCAACGGCAATATCGCGAACTTCGTCTTTGCCGGTAAATCGAAAAAGAAGAACGAAATAGCAATCAGCGATCGCGCCGCCGTCCGGCGCTTAAAAGCCCTGAAACGGCGGGGACGGCTATTCCAATACAAGGACAAGCAGCGCTGGCGCAGCCTGCATGCGGGAGAACTGAACCAATATCTGCAGGAAATCTCCGGCTCAAAAGTCAGCGCCAAGGATTTCAGGACTTTTCATGGATCTGCCCGCGCACTCGAATTCCTGGCGCAGAACGATGCCAACACCGATTCCGCCCGGAAGCGGGCTCTTGCTGCGGCCATGCGCAATGTTAGCGAGTTCCTGCGCAATACACCCGCGGTTACACGATCGAGTTATGTTCATCCCCTTGTGACAGAGTGCTTCAATGCCGGCCAACTCAATAGTTCGCTTCTGCGTGCACCCCATCGGAAAGGTCTTACGGGCCCTGAAACCGGGCTGATGAGGCTCCTTGAGCAGGCAATAGAATGAACCAGGAGGGCGGTCCATTCAACGCCATCCCCAATTTTTATTATCCGCGCATAACCCGCTTGCTAAATTTGCCCATCGGAGCCGTCATTTTGCAGTGCGGTAAGTGGTCCATTCGACAAGTGAATCCAATTCAATTTGCGGCAGGACGGAAAATGCGCTTAGCTTTTTTCTGTGCTGCCGCAACAATTACGCGGAATGGCGGCCCGCAAATTGAGATGTGTTCTCGCTGAACAGATGGGAGCGTGTCATGACATTCACAGATGGAGATCGACGGATATTCGCGACTACGGATTGGGAAATCATGCAGCGGGCTCACAACAGAGCATCGCAACTATTGGATCGGTGTCCCAGGACCCATGAGCGCTGTAACGACCTAGCTCGCGTCATCATGGCTATCTATGAGAGCGGTGTTCGTGATGAGGACGAGCTGGCGGCAATGGCAGCAAATCGTGAACTCAACTTTATGGCGGGACATGGGCATTTCCAAAAACCGTTTCCGTTCAAAAATGCAGCCGCGTCGACGCATCAATCCATGACCGAACACTAGCGCGACAGAGCGAGAAGCCGAATCGCAATACGGCTTCTCGTGAAGTCCTTGAGCAAGGCGATCAATTTCAGGCCAGGCCGGCGGCTTTGAGCTTATCCGGTGTGAATGGTGCCTGACGGATGCGCACGCCCGTGGCGTCGAAGATCGCATTGGCGATAGCCGCCGCAACCGGTCGCATGGAAGGTTCGCCGGCGCCGCTCGGCGGTAGTTCCTTGTGATCGATCAGAACCACGTCGATTGTCTCGGGCGTCTCGGTAATGTCGAGGATCGGGTAGGTCTCCCAATCGATACTGGTGACGTTCTTGTCGTCGAACTGCACTTCCTCATGCACCGAACGGCTGATTGCCTGGACGATATTGCCTTCGATTGTGTGCGTAAGCTGCCGTGGATTGACGATCATGCCACAATCGTGGGCCACGGTGAATTTCCGGGCCCATATACGGCCTGTCTTGCTCTCGATTTCGACCTCGCAGACCACCGCAACCCTTGTGCCACTGCGCTGCGCATAGGACATCCCCTGCCCCTTGAACTTGCCGTCACCTGCGCTTTGCCGGCGCGCGGCAGTGCGGGCTTGCCAGCCGGCCTTTTCCGTTGCCGCCTTGACGACGGCGATGTCACGAGGGTCGGCAATGTATTTGAGGCGGAATTCTAACGGGTCCACGCCGATGGCATAGGCTACCTCATCCATGAATGATTCAGAGGCGAAGTGGATTTGCGGCCCGACGGGATCGCGCAGATGCGTCGTCCGAAGCGGCGATGCCCGGTCCAGCAACGGGGCGACCGTTTCCCATGCCTTTCGCTTCGCCGGGAAACCGTAAGACTCTTCTGGCACGCCAAAGCCGACGCCGGGCTTTAGCGGTGTATCGATGAGCTGACCAGCCAGTGTATCGCGCGTTGCGCTCTCATTGGAGTTGACGTCAACCCGGGAGAAGCCCTTGGACTCGAAGTGCCAGGCAAGAACGTTGTTATCCTTGTCGAGCGCGGCCCGTGCTGTATGGATAGAGGCAGGGCCTTTAGGATCCCACCCTGTACCGTCCTTCCGCATACCCTGAACCCTGATCGGTTTATCCGTCAGCTTGGCGATAAGCGCTGCATCGGCAGCGGCATCGCCGGCATCGTTCCGGCCATAGCTGCCGGGGCCGGGAACCCAGATGCCATGCACATTCTCCGATGGCATATCCAGGATTGCGGCAACGCCCGCGGCGGCAAAATGCGGCTTCTGCGAACCAGTCCACAACGTTGCGCTGTCGCMTTTGATTTCAACCACGGCGCACGCGGGACCCATGCTCGCATGGCTCTGGAACGGCCACTCATAGGCCGCGTCGATGACTTTGGCCGCGCCCGCGAAGGCAGCATCGACATCGCCGACATCTTCGCCCGGTTCACGATGTACCGATTTCGCATTTCTAAGATGATCGAAAATATCGGCCTGTGTCGGGAAATTCGGTGTCGAATCTGACCATTTCACCTTGAGCTGATCGGCAGCCCTGATCGCATCCCACTCCCGCGGTGCCACGATAGCCAGGAAGCCTTTCTCCCGCACAATCTGCACATCCGGTATGTCCTTGACCGAAGTTGCATCGACCTCGACAGGTACGGCACCCGCCACTTCGGGCCGGATCACCCTTGCGTGCAACATGCCCGGCACCTTTATGTCGACCACATAGTCGCCGCTTCCCATGACCTTCCACGGCACGTCACGACGCATCGGCGAACTGCCGATAACCTTGTGGTCGGCAACAGGCTTTATCGTGCCTTTGCCTTTGACGAAAAGGCTGTTGCCAATTTTTTGATTCCACTCAAGCTGAGTGTCAAAGAACCGGCCGCCGATCAGCTCGGCATAGGTTACTGTTTTCGCCGGATCAGCGACGGAGCTGATGACACCATCGTCCACTTTTAAGTCCGGGACGGGTACACCGAGCTGTTTTGATGCCATGTCGACAAGCTGATAGCGTGCTTCCGCAGCGGCGCTCTGCAGCGCTGTGCCGCCCTGCTGGATGCCGGTGGAGCCCGAAGCTCCACCCTGATTGATGCTGGTCGCCGTATCGCCTTGCTGGACGAAGACCTTGGATATTGGGAGATCGAGCTCCTCAGCCACCATCTGGGCAACGCCAAGATCTGTGCCTTGGCCCATGTCCATCTTGCCCCAGAAGGCGATAACGGTACCGTCTGCATTAACCCGGATGTAGGAGGACAGATTTTCGGGTTTCAGCGGAGGCTGTGTCGTAGCACCGAAGACGGCCGCACGCGCCTTGTGGCCGGGCAGTACGACGGAAATAGTGAGTGCGCCGAAGGCACCGAGAACCATGCGCCGGTTGACATTGATCGTCATGATTGCCTCCTCAAGCCTGTGCAGCGCGCTTGACGGCGCGAATGATACTGTAATGCGTGCCGCAGCGGCATTTCAGCCCGCTCAATGCATCACGAATTTCACCATCGCTGGGATTGGGATTTGTCTCAAGGAATGCTGCCGCCGTCATCAGCCAACCGTTAAGGCAATAACCGCATTGCGGAACCTGCTCCTCGATAAATGCCGTCTGGATCTTGTGAACCTTGCCATTTCCCCCGCCGAGACCGGCCAAAGTAACAACCTTGCCGACGCCGACTGAGTCGACCGGAGTCACGCATGAACGGACGGCCTGTCCGTCAATATGCACCGTGCACGCGCCGCACTGTGCCAGGCCACAGCCAAAACGAGGGTTCCGCAGGCCGAGATCGTCACGAAGAGCATAGAGCAGCGGCATTTCTGGATCCGCTGTAATTACATGATTATTACCATCAACATTAAGCTGGATTTCTTTCGTAGCCACATCTTCCTCCCGTGAATCGGTAAACATCATTGCCCTATTCTTTACGATAAGCAGGACAGGCAGACCGGGCAAGGTTTAATGCTTGTGGAAACTGTATGAGACGCCCGTATAGACGCACGATCACGAACATGTGCTTGTCGCGTGAAGTTGATCTCCGGAAATACTTTGCAGCGAGGCCTGCAAATTTTACGGCGTCGCAATGCCATTTACCGGCCAATCGTCGCCATCTGGGTGCATATCAATATGTGTTGAGTTCCTTCTCCCGGGCGAAGGGATACACTCTGTGCGGACGCCACCGCATCGAAGGAGGAAGAGAGTTTGTATTTTCATCGCACCATTCTGCGTCTAGCCGTCGCCTTTGCACTGCTAACTTCGCCAGCGTTTCCCCAAGACAATGCGCAGCAAGACGTTGGCACAGATGATCATAGTGGGAACGTTACGCAATCGCGGCCACCGTCGAGTGGTGAAGATAAGGCCAACCCTTCGAAGGCGGAGGGCGACACTTCGACTGGCATTCTTGGCCTTTTGGCCGCGGATTCAGTTACCGATCACGTCTTAAAAACCAGAACGCAGGACCTTGCCTATACCGCCACCGCGGGAACCCTCAGCCTCTTCGGGCAAAATGGAGAGCGTACCGCCAAGATTTTCTAYACCGCCTATGTCGCCCGCAACCGTCAACCGGGCCGTCCGCTCACCTTTGCCTTCAACGGTGGGCCGGGAGCCGCGTCGGCCTATCTCCACCTTGGACTGGTCGGGCCACGCATTCTCGATTTCGGCCCGAACGGACAGGATGGCACCAGCCCGACGCTCATGGACAATCCGGATAGTTGGCTGGAGTTCACTGACCTTGTGCTGATCGATCCCGTCGGCACGGGTTGGAGTCGTGCGGCGAGCGACAACGTTGCTTCGAATTTCTATGGGGTGGGCCAAGATGCGGAGAGCATTGCCAAGACGATCGCGCTCTACGTCAATCACAATGAGCGCATGGCTTCCCCGAAATATCTGCTCGGTGAGAGTTATGGTGGTTTTCGCGCTGCAAAAGTCGCCTCTGCGCTCAAGGATGACCAAGGCATTCTTGTTTCAGGGATTATCATGCTGTCGCCACTTATCGAGGGGCAGCTCTTATTTGGGGAGAGGCAATATCCGTTGGGAGCGGCCCTTCAACTTCCTTCGCTTGCGGCAGCAGAGTTGGAACGCCGAAACGCCTTCGACCCGGGCGCGATCCGCGATGCAGAGCAATTTGCCATGACCGATTATCTTGTGACGCTTGCGGGACCAGAACCGTCAGGGAACAAGGCAGAAGCCTTCTACGAGCGGATTTCACAATTGAYGGGCATACCCGAAGCAGTTGTAGGCCGGACACGTGGTTTTCTCGACGACACCTATGTCAAGCATTCGAAGGGCAACGAATTCGAGGTGGTCAGTCCTTATGATGCGTCCTTTGCCGTCTCAGACCCCTATCCTGAGTCCGACGCTGACCGAAGCAACGATCCTATCCTTGATGGGTTCACGCGCTCATATGGGGCGGCGTTTGCCAGTTACGCCCGTAATGAACTGGGTTTTCGCACTGAATTGACCTACAGACTGCTCGCCAACGACGTTAACGAGCGATGGGAATGGGGCCGCCGCGGCAAAGGCGGGGGCATGCGAGCCCAGGCTAGCGCGACCGGCGATATTCGCGATATGCTCTCGGTCATACCGTCTTTCCGTTTGCTGGTCGCGCAGGGCTATAGCGATGCCATAACGCCCTACGGGATCAGCAAATATGTCATTGACCATCTGCCCTCGTCACTTGCTGCTGGCCGGGTCGACCTCAAGCTTTATCGTGGCGGCCATATGTTCTACACGCGGTCAAGCTCCCGGCGTGACCTGACCGCAGATGCAAGAACCTTCTTTTCCGGACAGATTGGAAAACCCCAAGGGGAATAGTGGATAGCTTCCAGATAGACGACTGTAGCAATGTGATAAGGCTCGCACATTGACTAGAGAAACCCGATCCACCGACCAGCAATTATGGCGCTTACCCAAAGGGCCATAGATAGGAATGCCGAAAGCTGCACTCTCCTGGACGGCTCCTTGTTCATAAGTGCGAGCCGCCAATGGCGATTTTGATTGAGGAGCAAAGCGTTGGCGATACCCAAACCGACTATCCCAACCTTGATGAGGAAGGCGGGATTGTGAATGTATGCGATGGGCCTCACCGAAAAGAGCATCAACCCCGTGAGAATGGCGATCACAACACCTGTTGCAGCAACACGTGAAAGGGGTGGGCCAAGCGCGCCGATCGGATACTGCCTGAATAGCCCCAATATTCTAAGGTCCAGCGTGATGATAGCGCCCAAGACAAGACCGATCGAAAGAATATGCGCCGCGTTGACAAGCAGATAAGCAATCTGAAACCGCCGGAGCATCACCGCTCCAGGCCATTCGGAAAGCGCTTGCAAAAACTCCATCAAAACGCTGGTCAGTTCGTCTTTATGCGCTCGGGGTAGATATCAAATGTCTTCCCGCCCACGGCGATCCGCACTGCCTTCATCCGTTTTTCGCTTGGATCAGTGGACCGATTGCCAAGTGCAATTATCTCATCGCCAATTTTTGCCGAGCCGTGGACAAAGCCGGAGCGTTCGGTCTGACGCGGGTTGCCAAGTTCCACACGCCAAAGCCCATCATTCGCGGTTTCCACATCGAGCGTTGGGTGCGGTGGGCCGATATAGAGTTCACGGATCACACCCTTGAGCTCTATTTGATCGGCCTCGGCCCACGACCAGCCGTGATGGGCTGCARCGCCCGAGACAATTGCCGTCATAAAGATGGCGCCGCCAAGGAACCGACCGTACAAATTCATCATGATATCTGCCTCCTCTGCCAGGTCGTCTCGTCGATTATCATAGGCCATTTCGAGCACCAGCACACGGTTCAAGACAGATTTATTCCATCGTATGCCGGATAATCTTTGATATCCGTGAAAGGAATGCCGGCCTGCACGATGCAACAAGCTTCCATGACAAGACCGTCTTTGCCATCTGCCGCGGCAGCACTCCGATGGATAAAAACCACGGCGCAAGGACCGCCCGACGGCGCAAGGATGCATTCATTTCCAGACTGGCGGTTACACCTGCTACGGCCAAAGCCAGCTTGGAATCATCGGCCACGGGGTGCTGATGTTCGTCCACGCACAAGGATGCCAAGCGCTCTTCCAAATGAACCGGATCATGCAGATTGGCAGTGTGTGCCGACCCCGGAGGCTGCTTACATCAAGCGTTTTTGAACCAATTCGTAGTACCGTCATATATAATGACCATCATTATTACTTGTTTATTCATTATAACCACCATATAAAATGTCAGCGCCAGAATCACCGAAGTTGTCAATTCAGGCGGACTAGTACGGGTGGGCGGCAGTACATGGTCGGCTTTTTTGCACGGCCGCTGACCGCATATTTGTTCGACAGGAATCATGCACATGGACGGCAACGTAGTTGATTTTCTTCCTTGCATTGCCGATGAGACCAGGTCGCGATGGTTGGTACAGCGGGTAGCAATTCTTCGAAACAATCCGCATTTTGCCCCCGCCGCGATGATATTTTCGCAAGGCGTCGTCAACTTGTTCGAGGGTCATTACATGGCCAACAAAGTGATGGCGACCATGGCCAGACAGGTGATTTGCATGGCGGTTCTTGCGTTGCATTTCGACAGCACCAACGGCAGCAGTGGAGCAACCATATCGGGCATCCAACGCATTACCACTGACGCGAAATTGTGCAGCCTCAGTGCCACGGCGGCGAGCATCGATCTCCTCGAGAAGATTGGCCTTGTCAAACGTGTACAGGATCAAACTGATCATAGAATTCATCTCATTCAGCCAACCGATCACTTGTTGGGCTGTGCGAAGAAAATCGTGGCGGTGGCGGTGGCGGCAGCCGATAGATTGTTTCCGCTAAGGCATTACCGGGATTTGTTGGACGATGCCGGTGGTTTCTTGGAACGATACTTTGCCTCCAGTCTGCAGTCGCTGCTTGATATCAGCGCGTGGATATCCAGTCAGCCGGGCTCGCGGTTGTTTGCTTCTAGCGGCAGCGGCGAGATACTTCTTTGCAAACTGATGTCGTTAAAGAGTTCGCAGGGGAACAACTTTGTGAGCTTTCCATTTGATGAAATCGGAAGTCTCTACGGCGTATCGCGGACACATATTCGCCGGCTCATGAGAAGAGCGGAGGCTGAAGGGCTGGTACGCCTGCTAGAGGCGGGCGGTCGAAAGGTCAAAATCCTTCCTCCTCTTGTTGATGTCTTTGAGAATATGGTCGCAGCCCATGTGGCGAAAACACAATTCGGAATGCATCTTGCAAACAAGGATTATGATCTCCTTCCCATGGGGCGTTGTGCATAGCCAATTCTGCGTTTGTTTGCAGGATGGTAAAGATCAACGTTGCGCCTTCACGCTCTCCAAGCTCAGCCATAACCCCGCCCCGAGGGGCAGGGTCTTGGCTATTGACTGGAGATCAACACACCCTCCTTTCGATGCCAATTTCGCATCGACGGGTTGGCGCATATTGAGGTTGCATCCGATCTCCTCGGCAGTCAAAGGACATAATCAGGTGCTTTCCGGCATMAGATTCCTACCGAAACTTGGCTGTGACTCGTAGCTTCGGACCAATTTCGCCAAAAAAGCGAACCCTCAACGAGTTTGTTCAGCCCAAACCAATCACGTCCGCGCCATGCCACCCCAACCTCTATGAAATTGCTTGGGAAGCCCCGATTGCCGCCTTTTTCTGGCACTTGGATGACGACCAAAAGTCTCTGCCAACTCAGTATCCGCAAATACAGATGTTGCGTTGCAGCAACACCAGGACGGGCCACAAGATGCCATTGGATATGTCCTTTGACCCAAGCCACCCTCCCGGAAGACATAGGCTCAGGCATCCGGATTCATTCGTATGCTCTCACTTAACTCATCGTCCATAACTGGAGATCGGCATGAATATCAAAAGTCTTCTTTTCGGCTCCGCTGCTGCACTTGTTGCGGTAACGGGAGCTCGCGCTGCGGATGCAGTCGTCGTTGCTGAACCGGAGCCTGTCGAATACGTTCGCGTTTGCGACGCATACGGCGCTGGCTTTTTCTACATTCCAGGCACCGAAACTTGTCTCAGGGTCGGGGGCATGGTCCGTTACGATGCCCAGGCTGGCGACGATCCGTATGACGGTTCGAACCTCGGTCGCCTCAAGGCAGATGGCACCCGTGACGAGACCTATCACAAGCGTACACGTGCTGAAATCCGTATGGATGCCCGTTCGGAAACCGAACTTGGTACATTGCGTTCCTATATCGTCGGCCGTTTCCAGTATGATGACGGCGAAGATAGCGGCGGGTCCGTCCCAACAGCCTACATCGAGCTTGGCGGCTTCAAGATTGGTACGGACGACGAAATCTTCGGTGCTTGGGTCGGGTATGCCGGCGACATCATTCAGGACGATGTCATCAACTACCAGTCCGGCCAGTCGAACCAGATCAGCTACACGTTCGTCGGCGGCAGCGGTTTTTCGGCCATCATCGCTGCCGAACAGGGCTCCGATGATTTCGGCGACAACGTAATCGACGATTATATGCCGCACGTTCTTGCCGGCGCAAAATGGGAGCAGTCCTGGGGCAAGATTGCCGGCACGGTTGGCTACGATTCCAAGCAGGAAGATATCGCAGCCAATTTGCGTGTGGACTTCAACATCACCGACAAGGTCTCGGTTTGGGTCTTGGGTGCGTATCAGTCCGATTTCGATGCGAACTCCTTCTACACCGGCGAGACCAACTGGTTCGCCCAGTTCCAGGGCGACTGGGCTGCCTGGGGTGGTGTTGCTGCTAAGGTTACCGATAAGGCGACCGTCAACGCACAGGCTGCATACGAAGACGAAGGCACATACGCTCTCGCTCTCAATGTAGCCTACGAGCTGGTACCGGGCTTCACCATCACGCCGGAAATCAATTACACCAAGTTCGATGGCGCACGTAAGGATGACTCGATCGCCAATGGTGGTGACGATGATGCTTTCGGCGGCATCGTTCGCTTCCAGCGCAACTTCTGATCAAGCTTCCAGATAAAATCGGGGCGGCGAGTTCCAACTCGCCGCCTTGACTGCTTCTATTCGTTGGCTGAACGATCGGCTCCGCCGTACCCTGCTTTTCGCGGCAACCGATCGATCCTATACTTTCGCCATCTCCGAATGGAGAAGAGCCTGCATATGTTCGGCCAGGTCGAGCTCGCCTCGCGCCGCAATCTTCAAAAGATATTGGGCCTTGGTCCGGCGATCCCCGTCGCTGATCGCAGAATAGGTACAGACAGCCAGAAGCGCTTTTTCCTCGGCCCGGCTGGCTTTGTCATGATCGCGATTATTACCATCCGTTGCCTGGATTGCCTTGCCAAATGCTTCATAGGTTGTCTCGTGCGCCTTGATTAGTGCCAGCAGGTCGCGGGATGGATCCCTATCCCGGCGTAGCGGCTCCACAGCAAAAGCCGCTTCCGCAACGGGCGCTGCGATTACGGCACTGCTGCAACCGAGAAGCAGGGCGCGACGATCAATCCTGGGCATGACGAATTCTCCTCTCTTATTCACTTCATCGCAGTCAGCCAGATCGGTGTCGTAAACACTGACCGGCTGCGTTCCATCGTAGCACGAGGGTCGACGCATTCATGTCAGTATGGATAGCGCCTGCGATATCGCTCATATTTTCATTACGCCTGCGGGAACCAAAAACTATATTGTCGCAATAGTCGAAGTCATCGCGTTCGTTCCGACGGCCGGAATTAGATCAAACTACTTAGTTTCTCTGTAGAACTCCGGAAAAATCAGAGAAATATTAACGGTCGTAGTGTCATTGATAAGCCTGCGCTTGAGTCAGCAAACTGGCGTGTCGATCCGTGGTGGAAGGCTTGGTGGATTCTCCGAATGTCGCGCTATTTTGATCGGCTGTGGTACAGGGCAATATTGATTGCTGTGCTGATTGCCGCTGGCGCCCTGTGCGGCATGTGGCTCAGCAGGCTTGTCGTCATCTCWAGTGACCGCGGGCAGATGCGAATCTTCTCTGACCGACTTCTTGATCGCGCGGTCGATGTCTTTACCGAAGCCGACCTGATGCTGACGGTCATCAACACTTCGCCCTATCCTTTTTGTTCGGACAAGGAAATACCGTATTTGCGGGACGTGCTGTTCGGCACCAGATATCTTAAAGACATGGGGAGGGTGAGCGATGGTTTTTTTCATTGCTCTGCCGTATTCGGCAACGGAAAAAAGCCGATGCCACTGGTCGCGCATGATCTCGAAACGCCCGCGGGGAAGTTGATCTATGCGAATTCGCGTCTGGCCATATCCAATTCCAGCGCCCCGATTATCGGTATTGGCAAGGCAAACGTCGTACTGGATCCCGCCTCTTTCGAAACGCTCAAGAATTCCGCCTATGCCTATGTTGTGATGTACAATCCGCAAGGCACGTCCTCTACAGTCGGGATGTTCGGGTCATTGAATATCGGCAAGCTCGACGTGAAGCCACCCGATGGCGTTGGCCGGATCGGGGATATCGTCTACCGCAATGTCTGCCGGGACATGGCATGCGTGACAGTCCACGCCGAGGTCAGTCAGCTCGAAGCATCAGCGCAGCCGATCACGACGATAATTTCCATTTTTGGCGCTACGCTCGGTGCTGCTCTCGCTACGATTATCATCCTGCTCCGGCGCAACAATCTGAGCATGAAAACGAGGTTGCAACAGGCACTTGGGCACAACAGGCTGACGATGGAGTATCAACCTATCGTCGACATAGCGACAGGTCGCACGGTAGCAGCCGAGGCGCTTGTGCGCTGGAAGGAAAATGGAGAGACGATACCCCCAGACGTATTTATCCCCGTTGCTGAAAAAGYCGGATTGATTAACCGGCTTACTATCTGTGTAATCGAAAATGTGCTTAAGGATATGGCGCCGGTTCTCGATGCCAATCCTGATTTTCACGTCAGCATCAACATAACCGCTGCGGATCTTTTCAACCGCGATTTCAGTGCCCAGCTCGCGTCACGTCTCGAGGAGGCGAACGTCACCAGCAGCCAGATCGTGCTTGAGATCACGGAACGTTCCACCGCCAACGCCGCCGATGCCATAGAAGCGATCAAGCGTCTGCGATCCCGCGGACACCGGATATTCATCGATGATTTCGGTACCGGATACTCGAGCCTAGCCTATCTCGGTGAGCTCAATGTCGACGGGATAAAGATCGACCGATCCTTTACCCAGACGATCGGAACCGGTTCCGTCTCGGTATCAATCGTGCCGCAGATCATTGGCATGGCCCATGTACATCATCTGGATATCGTCGTCGAAGGGATCGAGACACCTGCCCAGCGTGACTATTTTGCGGCTCTTGTTCCCAAGGTTGACGGACAGGGGTGGCTCTTCGGCCGCCCTACTAGCGCGGCAACAATCAGGGAACTCCTGAATTCGCTCACGTGAGCGTCTCGTGCGTCCCGAACTGATTTGAAATCCGTCCCCTCCTGGATCATATGTAACAACAAGCCATACGGCACAATCAAATGAGGTGATTTCCATGGAGGAAGACGCCGCAACTTTCGCGGCCCGATTGAAACACCGGGCACATACCTACGGTTTTTTTACATGCGTCCTGCTGGTCGTATCCTCCATCATCGGCGATGCCGGAGGTCCGCTTTTCAGTTGGCTCTGGCCGCTGTTGATAATCGGCGGGTTGTTGACCCTTTTCCTGGCCGTCTACCTTCGTTTCGATGCCGCGCTGTTTCGCTTTATCGCATCCCATGACGACGAAACGGAGGGCTGCCGCGCGGTGGACGACATTCTCGCACGCATGCATTTGCGAAAGCGGCCGGATAGGACGCGACCTTTGCAAGCGCGCATGACGCGAACCAACAGCCTCTTGATGAAACTGCACCTTGCTTTTGCGGCTTTTCTTGCTTTATTCGCTGCAATAACAGCCTATGGGTTGTGGACCGGTTAAAAACAACCGGAGGGGGCATATGATCGAAACCAAACCGCTATTGCGGCGAGCGGCTGCCATGGTGCTTGCCGGCGTCGCGCGCGCCATAACGGGCGTGCGCCCGATCTGGCAGGGCTGTGCGCCGTCGAAGCGCCAGCGAATCTATTTCGCCAACCACGCCAGTCACGGCGATTTCATTCTGCTTTCCACATGCCTGCTCCCGGAAGAGCGCGAACGCACCCGGGCAGTCGCCGGAGCTGACTACTGGAGGAAAAACAGGATCCGGCACGTCTTGGCCCGTGACTTGCTCAATACGGTGCTTGTCGAACGCAACTGGGTGCAGCGCGAGCAAGACCCGATGGTCATCATGCTGGACGCACTCGAAGATGGTCACTCGCTGATCATCTTTCCTGAAGGCACGCGCAACATGACCGATGAGCCACTGCTGCGTTTCCGCTCAGGCCTGTACAACCTGGCCTTCGCCCGGCCCGATGTCGAGCTTGTCCCGTGCTGGATCGAAAACATGTCGCGCGTTCTCCCCAAGGGGGCGTTTCTACCGGTGCCGTTGCTTTGCCGCGTCATCTTCGGCGCACCTGTCGAGCTTACGCCCGCCGAAGATCGTCATGCTTTTCTCGATAGGGCACGGCAGGCTCTGCTCGAGCTAAATCCGGAGTACCAGAGGTCACTCAACCATGGCTGAAACGATCTGGCTGTTCCTTGGCCTCCTTGGCATATTGACGACCGCTAGCGCCGTCGCGACCGCACTGAGCTGGAAGAGCACACGCAAAGGCGATGTTCTGCCTTCAACACTCGCCAATTTGAACTCGCGGATCAAGGCGTGGTGGATCATGATCGCCACCATCTCCATTGCATTCCTTTTCGGCAAGGGAGGCGTCATCCTGCTGTTCGCCTTTGTTTCTTTTGCGGCCTTGCGCGAATACGTGACGTTGACACACACGCGCCGCGGTGACCACTGGATACTGCTCGGTATGTTTTTGGTCATTATTCCGGTTCAGTACTATCTGCTCTGGATCGAATGGTACGGTATGTTCTCGATCTTCGTGCCGGTCTATTGCTTCCTTGCGATGCCCGCTTTGACAGCGATCTCCGGCGACACGGAGCGGTTCCTCGAGCGCGTCAGCGAGCAGCAATGGGGTATCATGCTCTCGGTCTATTGTCTCAGCCATGTACCAGCTCTACTGACGCTTTCGATACCCGGTTTCGAAGGCAAAGGGCTCCTGCTCATCGCATTTCTGATCGCCACGGTGCAGGGCAGCGATGTGTTGCAGTACGTGTTCGGCAAGCTCTTTGGCAGGAACAAGGTAGCGCCAAAAATATCCCCCTCGAAAACCTGGGAGGGTCTGATTGGCGGTGTAATCAGCGCATCACTCCTCGGAGCCGCACTTTATTGGCTGACGCCTTTCACACCGGCACAAGCCGGCCTGATGGCCGCACTCGCCTGCATCATGGGGTTCTTCGGCGGCTTAGTTGCTTCGGCGATMAAGCGCGATCGYGGCRTCAAGGAYTGGGGCCACATGATCGAGGGCCAYGGCGGYATGCTCGACCGCGCCGACAGTCTGGTCTTCGCCGCCCCTATCTTCTTTCACATAGTACGATATTTCTGGACCTAGAGAAGTTCTGCTTTTGCGAGATCACGCAAAAGATGGCTGGCGCCATAAGTCCATGGGGCACACTCGGTAGACAGGCGCACGCGGTTCGACAATGTTCCCAATGATGGTGTCGAGATCGAAACGACGTCGTTCATCTTGTGGGTGAAACCCTTGCCCGGCCCATCGCGATCCTTGACCGGCGCGAACATGGTGCCGAGGTAGAGCACAAGACCGTCCGGATACTGGTGGTGCTTTCCGATCGTGGCTTCGACCAGCGATTCCGGTGTGCGTGATATTTTCGCCATGCTGGAATGGCCATCAAGCACAAACCCGTCCTCTCCCTCGACGCGCATACTGAGTTCCGCCGCCTTGACGGTCTCGATGGTGAAATCGCCATCGAACAGGCGAACAAATGGTCCAACCGACCCTGAAGCATTGTTGTCTTTCGCCTTGCCCAGCAGCAACGCCGAGCGCCCTTCCACATCGCGCAGATTGACGTCGTTGCCGAGCGTTGCACCGACGATGCGCCCGGCACTTGAAACGACCAGCACGATTTCAGGCTCCGGATTGTTCCAGCTCGAAATCGGGTGCAGCCCCACATCGGCACCGAAGCCCACGGTCGACATGGGCTGACCCTTGGTGAAGATTTCGGCATCGGGACCGATCCCGACTTCGAGGTACTGACTCCAGACCCCGCGGGCGATCAGCGCCTCCTTGACCTGCATGGCCGCGGGAGAGCCCGGCACGATCTTGGATAAGTCCGCACCGATAAGCTTGAGAACGTCGTCGCGCAGGGAGTCAGCCTTGGCCTTGTCACCCTTCGCCTGCTCCTCGATGACCCGTTCCAGCAGCGAAGCGACGAAGGTCACGCCTGACGCTTTTACAGCCTGCAGATCGATCGGAGAAAGCAGCGCAGGAAGCGCCGGGTCGTATTTCTCCGTCCAGCTGTTCTCAATGATGGCGTCTACATTACCAAGCCTGGTCCCCGCAGTTCCGGAAACATAGCTGGCTGGATTGTCGAATTCGGCAATGTCACGCACGGTTGGCGCGGCTTTGGCAGTAATATCGAAAACCACGCCATCACGCACCGCAACAATCCGCGGCATGGCGTGGCCAGGAATTTTGGCGCGACCGACAAGAACACCGGAGCTGGGCAGGATTGTATTTGGCATGGTCTGATTCCTGATATCTGTGGTGTGGCGCGCTTCCAGCCCGGCTGCGAATGCTGGCTGCGGATGAATGCGCCGCAGTTATGCGACAGCGCACACCACCAATCAAGACCGCATGTTGCACGATGGCCCAGCCAAATCAGACAATACGGAAGTCGTGTAAAACTCCGAGCGTTGCTTTCACCCGCGCCGGCGAAAAAGGCAGATCGTAGAAACGCTTGCCCGTCGCATTGGCGAGTGCGTTGGCAAGTGCGGCGGATGTCGGCCCCTGCGCAGCCTCGGCGACGCCAAGATAGGGCGAACCCGGATTGTCGACGATGTGGACATCAAGACTACCCGGTATCGCACTAAAACGCAGGATCGGATAGGTCGACCAATCCGAACTCGTGATCCGGGTGTTGTCGAAATTGACCTCTTCATACATCGTCCAGCTCAAGGACTGGATGATGCCGCCCTCAGTCTGGTTACGGATGCTGTCGGGAGCCACCGCCTCGCCGCAATCGACCGCAGAAACGATGCGCGGTATGCGAATCTTGCCCGTTTCCTTGTCGACATCGATCTCCATCGCCAGTGCCAGATAGGCGGCATGGTTCTTGTATTTGGCAAAGGCAAATCCCCGGCCACGTCCCTCTGGCATGGGCTCGCTCGACCAGTTGAAGGCCTCGGCCGCCGTCGTGATCACCTTGCGTGCCCTTGGATCCTC
>NZ_JBFUMG010000047.1:0-16945 GCF_054049495.1 Phyllobacterium sp. P5_D12
CACGTAATCTTGGGATTCCAGTTGAGAGGGGTCATCGGTTGCCCGAACATGAACACGGTGAGCCTTGCCGTCTTTCATCAATTGGAGGCCGTCGTTCTTGATTGCCGCCAGCGTTGCGTCATGCGCGATGACGCTGACTTCGGCTCCTGCCAGTGCCAGAAGGACACCCATGGTCCCCCCAATAGCTCCAGCACCATAGATGCATACTTTTAAAGGTCGGGATTTCGTCATGGTGAGCATCGATGTTTTCACGGTCGTTTTGGATACCTAATGACCAAAATTGGGAATCACATGCGACAGAATCGCACTCAACCGCCTTGCGCAAAAAAATAGCTCACTTGCATCCGCGCGGAAGACTTGGGGCCGAGAACCTCACGGCCCGTACACAATGCCATCACCAAACTCTGATTGGTCCGGAGCACTTACCGCCCCCACATCAAAGTAACTCCCCATGAAAAACAGAACACGATATTTAGGAGTGAATTATGAGAAAAACGGCAACCATTCTGGCGGTAGCGGCCTTGGGCGCTGTGATGGCAGTTGGCTCAGCGACAGAAACGATGGCACGCGGACACGGAGGCCATCGTGGCCACGGCGGCGGTCACGAGATCTTCAGAAGCCACGGCTTCCACGGTGGTCATCACTTTGGCGGATTTCATGGAAACCGCGGCCATTTCAACCACTATGGTTATCACAACCGAGGTCACTTCCGGCACTTCACGCGCTTTGGATCTCACGATTATTACTGGGGAAACCCCTACTATTCGTGCGGATTCCCGTTTCTCTTCGGCGGAGGCTATCCTTACTGCCGGTAGTCACCCAGCCCTTTGAAGAACCCTCCGAATGGGCTGATCTCCCATCGGCCAGCCATTCGACGACTGATATGATCAACGCTTGATCAAGTAACTGTGTCTGCGAGCAGCGTCAATACGGGTGCTCAAGCGACCTTGCAAGAAGTTATACCTGACAAGTTGCGAGTAATGTCACTAAAACTACTGGATCAGTTTGCATAAACCATCGTATAATTAAAGCCTCTCACGCGCGCACCTAGATCTAGTTTGCTTTTGTATTGGATACGAAAGCTTACAAGTTAAGGAGTGAGTTATGAGAAAATCTGTAACAACCCTGGCGGTATTGGCCTTAGGAGCAATGGTAGCCGTCGGCTCGGCGACTGAATCAATGGCACATGGCGGTGGAGGAGGCGGACATGGCGGCGGTGGCAGCCATAGCGGGGATTCTGGCGGCGGTCATGGTTTCGGAGGTGGTGGCCGAGGTTTCGGTGGAAGAGGTGACCATGGTTTCGGTCGCGGCATCGGCGGTGGCGATCACAGCTTCGGCGGACGCTCCCATGGAGGTATGTTCGGTTCAGGTGGCATCTTCGGCAGTGCTCGTGGCGTGATGGCAAGTCATGATCGCTTTGATGGCCGCAGAGATCACTTTAGGGACTTCCGCCGCGACGATAATTACGGATACTGCGATCCCTACTCCTGTAACTGACAACTCAAATCCGGCTCCCCGGTAAAACGGGGGCCGGATTGGAAAGCAAACTCAGGAACGAGGTTGAAGGACGCAAATCGCGCGCCTTAACCTTGCCAATGCGGCCTTCGTGTCGCTCAAGCTGCGCAACTGTCATATTGCATATGCAAGCGCTCATAATACTGCGGATAGTGAATGCGAACCCATTCGCTTGCGCCGCGCAGGTATGCTATTTCCACAGCGTCGTAGAGTTGGTGTTCGAGTTCCTCAGTGCGGATTGCGGAAGGATCAGTTCTTTGAATCGTGCTCATGTTCAGTCCAATCATCTTTGACAATTTGCAGAATAAAAATACTGCCTCCAATGAAGTATGAACGGACGTCAGCGTTTTGAATTATACACTGGTTTGCATCAACTAAACGTTGGTTGTCATGAGGAAGTGGTGAGAAAAATATGTCGGACAGTCAGGAGCAACCTGACAGCATTAAAAGCTAGAAGACTTTTCCAGGCTCTGAATCTCTTGCTGGCACGCTGCTTTCTGCCAACAAAATTCGAGCGTCGACGAGGCCACGCATGATGGTGCTAATTGGCAATGCCAGAACTTCGGCTACCTCACTATAAGACATCCGCTCCACGTAGGTAAGGAATACCGCCGCACGGCAGGCATCCGGCAATCCCATTAACCGGTGTAAGACCAGATCAGCATCATACGGAGTGTATCCGCAGTCGCTGTCGTTATGGACGTTTCTGCTACAATTGGAACGGTGTTCATTGAACCAGACGGAAATGCATTATGGAGAACGACCAGCAATCCATACGCTGGTTGCAGGGTAGTGATGGATAGCGCTCAAGCACACGGATGCATGTCTGTTCGACAAGCTTTTCTGCAATATGGTCGTCGAGGGAAAGGACCACCCCAAAACGCCAAAGATGACCGAGAAAGTGCGAGAGGTCGGCCCTCTTTTGGCGCTCGTTCATTACCATTTGCTCCGTCGTTACATCGGTGGGACCACGCCATCAGCGCCGACCACGACACGATGTGAGGTGAACTCGCTGTCGGCTCCGAATTCCGAGGGGGCAAACACCGCGGCACCAGCCTTTAGATCAGTTGTTTTCCCGACCGCCAACGCCACGATGGGCGTATTGTCCGGGATCGCGATCTTCTTTTGACCGCCGCGATAGGTGACTGTGACGGTCTGACCGTCTACGCCCTTGACGGCATTTGCAACGGTCGCATTGGTCATGCTGCTGTTTGGCTTCAGATCCCACGCATAGTTGCCCTCGCCAGATCCCTTGAGGGCTGCCGGGAAGATGACGACTTCGAGCGCACTGCTGGTGCCTCCGCTTGTCGGAACATTGGCAATGCCGACAAAATCACCTTCTTTGATGTTGTCTATCGACGCCTTGGTCACGGTGTTGACAGTCAGATCGTCTGCAAGGGTGATTGCTGTCTCGCCGCCTTCCAGCGTTTTGATAACCAACGTCTTTCCGGCGACGCTTTCGATTGTCCCGCGTACATTGACGTGACTGGATGTTTGGGCGGCGCTAGGCTGGTTGTTTGACTTCATCATCGTGCTTTGTGCATTGCTTTCTAGCGACAACGACATCAGACAGGTTGTTCCCAGCACAAGACCCAGCAGCAATTTTGTGGTTCTACAAAGAGGCATACTCGTTCTCCGTTCTTTCATTCTTCAGCGAGTTCATGAACATCAACTAATGTTCAGCTTGAGGGATATGTTCGAAATCGCCCTAACAAGGATCTGAGCTTCAACAAAGGCGGGGTGTTCCGTTTTCGCGTATCGGGAATTGCGAGATCGGGGCTGCGGTCGAAGCTTTGAATTTGTCTAGGGTAGAAAGCGACGACTTCGACGTAGCTGTCTTGCAGGAGCAGGACCCCGTCATACCCCAATCCTATCAATCTCTCGCGTGCATACTCGATCGGCCGAAAAATTCTCGTGGCTGCGATCCACTCGTCGTACGAAAGACGTTTATCAAGAACATAGGGGTTCTGCAGTGTCACCTTGGCGACGACCGGATCGAGACCGTTCGAATATTGCCGCTCAAGCTCCATATCGTTGGAGAAATAGAATCCGCGGCCGAATGCACCGCTGTCGTTGCACTCGCTAAAGTCGAAGCCTCTGAAATCGGCATCGGTGCCGTGGCACAGGATCAGAGTGAATGTGGACATCGTAAGACCTCAGTGGAGACACCTGCGCTCGCCCAGCAAGGCGCTGTCGTCAAATCTCATGAGCAGCCGCTCGTAGTGCGTTGGGTGATTAAGACGAACCCATTCGGTCGCGCCATGAAGAAATGCTGCCTCAACGGCGCTGTCGAGGTTGGCTGTAGGGCCGTCTATGGTGACCTGGAGGCTTCGCGTTTGGTTGGCCGCCTGGGGAGTTTCTCCATTCATTGATCTATGAGGCATTTACGTTCCAATCAACATTTCTCGCCATGAGCGGTGTTGCCACAACAACAACGGATCGCCGCYGCAATCATTATAGTTTTGGGGAAACTGTCGGCGTTTTATATTATACCCTCGTATCAGAACGTTAGACATTGGTTCATGGTAAGCGAGCGGCGCACTTAGTCCGAGGCTCGGCCGATGGTCGCAGGATATCCAACCGCGCCATCGATCGTTTTGGGGCACGGTAGAGTTCTGGTTCGGCGAACATCGTGATCTGGCCGCGAAGCAGTTCAGGAAAGAGCTACGGGCGCTGACCAGCTGCTTCCAGGATCAATTGGGTGATCTTGTCGGGATGGGAGATCAGCGAAAGATGGCTTGCCTTCACTTCTATCGTCTTGGCGCCCATTCGTTTCGCCATGAAGCGTTCGAGGTCCGGGTTRATTGTCCGGTCTTCCGTCGAAACAGCATAGAAACTCGGCTTCGAGMGCCAGGCTGCCTGCGTGGTCTTGCCGGTGAGAAGAGCTTTTTGGAACGGCTCCTGGACGGCATAAAGTACCTTGGCCTTTGCTTCAGGCAGGTCGCCCGCAAAGTCGCGCAGGAATGCAGTCTCGCTGAGGCGTCCTTCATCGCCGTCGAAAACGATGCCAGCGGTTGCCGGTGGCGTGGGGAATGTCTTGGCCAGCGCCGCGTAATCCTCGCCTGCGTCCGGTGCCCGCGCCGCGATGTAGACAAGCGCCGAGACATTGGGATGCACACCGGCTTCGCTGACAATCATCCCGGCAAAGGAATGTCCGACTAGAACTGTCGGGCCATCCTGCCGTGCCAGTACCCGCTGGACGGACGCAACCGCTTCGGGGAGCGTCGTCAGGGGATTTTGTACCGAGGTGGCATTGAGGCCCGCCTTTTGCAATCGTGCGATCACCTCGGACCAGCATGAGCCGTCGGCGAACAGTCCGTGCGCGAAGACAACGTTGCGCGCCTTTGCCGGCACGGAAGCCGCAGCCATGCTGYGGGTCGAGACTAGGGTGGCGGCGGCGCCGGCAACAAGGGCGGCTGAGAAAGTGCGTCTGTTCATCATCATGATTTGGTTCCTTTGTGTTGGACAATTTGATGTATGGTATGCGGGCATGCAGTCTCAGAGTGGGAACCCGGAGCGGTAGAAATCGGTTCGCAGCCAGGGCGTCGTAGCTTATCCGGTCGCGAGCCACTTGCGGATTCCTGCTACGGAACGGAAAGCGTCGGCGGCGTAGCTTTGAACGTCGGGAAGCGCTTCGCGCGCCATCTCGGCAAGCGCGTGCCCAGGCCCGAGATCCAGGGCGCGGTCGACGCCCGATTCGGAAAGGACGTCTAGGGTTGTGGCCCAATCGACTGGGGTTGCGACTTGGGCAGCCAGCTTCGCCGCTGCCGTTGCCACTGCGACGACGCGCTCGCCGTCGCCGCCGGCTAGCAGCAGGTGACCGGCTATCGGCTCAGCCAATATCTCGGTTGCCAGCGCCGCGCGCAGGGGGGCGACTGCGGTTGCGAGATGAGTTGTGTGGGAGGCGATTTTCACGGCGAGAAGATCGGCGCGCGCTGCGCCAGCCGCCAAGGCCGCGGCGCAGACCGCGATGACATCGGGCTCACGGCCGCCTACTATGAACAGATCGCCGGGATTGGTGATCGCGATCGCGCAATGATGAGATTCTGTCAAGCGCTCGATCGCCACCCGCCGCAACCCACGGACATAACCCAGCCGTCCGCCAATGCCTCCCGCGACGTCCATGGTGCGCGCGCGTTCGTCAGTGAGCCTCAAGGCAGTTGCCGCGGTCCAGATGCCCGCGATGCTCCAAGCGGCCATCTCGCCCACACTATAGCCGGTGACGGTGAGATGCTCCGGCAGAGCATCTTGAATGCAGGCATGCATCGTCAGCGCCGCCGTCACAGAGAGGATCTGGCTGGTGCGGTTAGTGGCTAGTCGATCGCTTGTGGCATTCTGCACCAGATGGCGCGGGTCTTCGCCAAGAAGGCGCGTGGCCTCCTCGAAGATCGCTGCCGCTTCCGGCCGGTCGGCAACGAGGCTGAACATATCCGCGGACTGCAGGCCTTGCCCGCCGCAAAGCAGAGCTAGCATGGTGCCTCCAGACGATCGACAAACAGCGCCATGGCCAAGAGGTCTGCGCACCCGCCAGGGCTAAGGTTGCGGGCGATGAAAGCTCCGTGAATAGCAGTGGCCCGGGCTTGCCAGTCCGTTTGTCCCACACCGCCTTCCGCCAGGAAGGTCGACGCCTGCGCCTGTGCGAAGGCCAGCCCGGCCGATCCACCCCGATGCAGGAGATTGGTGTCTTCGACAGAAGCGATCAGAGCCATGCAGGCATGGACGCGCGCTGCCTCGTCGCTGCGAGAAAAAGCACGGCCGGCTCGAAGTGCGGGAAGGGCGATCTTGTAGACCGACGGTAGGCCCTGTGCGGCCTCGGCGCGAGCGCCACCAGAGCCATAGTATCGTGCCGCATTGGCGCCGTGGCTGTGTAAAGAAACCGGGCCCGTCAGAATAGCCTCTCCCCATCGCTCGGCGATGATCGCACCGAGCGAGCGGCGTACGCCGTAAACATGTCGAAAGCCGGCGGCGGCGGCAAGAAGCCCCAAGCCGAAGATTGCGCCACGATGAGTGTTCACACCGCTGGTTGCAGCGAGCATGGCACGTTCGGCGGCGATGCCGATGGCACGCAGGCGATCCATGCCAGCACCTGCGGCGCCCGCCGCTGCGAGATCGGCAAGAAAGGGGGCGAGTGTTTCCGCGCTGCGGATCAGCAGCACGGCGTCCATGTCACAATGCGCGCCGTTGTCGATGTGACTGACAAGGCCCGGCTTCGGATGGGTCTCGACTTCCAGCCTCAGGCACAGTGCTGCGAGACGGCCGACATCTTCACTCGTGAATCTCGGCTCGAACGTATAGGCGGGCGAGGTCGTAGCGATCATTGCATGCCTCCCGCGAAGAATTCTGCCCGGGAGACAACCCGCACGTCGCGCGGTCCTTTGACGAGGACACTCTCTGCGCCGCCATCCCACAGTTCCCGCCATTGCACGGCGCCCGCTTTGCTATGGATCTCGCCGTCGATACGCATCAATGTGATCTCGGCAATGGCCGCGATGCCTTCAAGAAGGGCGTCGACATCGCCACCGGGCGGCAAATACCACAGTAGATCGAGGTCCGAGGCAGCGGAAAGGTAAGGCAACGCTGTAAGGCACTCCCAAGCCAGGCTGCCAAAGACCCGGGTAGTTGCATCAAGGCGGATCAACTGGGCGATGCATGGGTGCCAGCAGGCGGGTGCTGATAGGACGGCGGCGGACAGCAACGGCGGCGGATCTGCGCGCAGGATATCGTCCGGATTGAGCGTTACCGCGATGCGGCGTTTCCCCTGTGCGAGCGGCAGAGGAAGACCGAGAGCCACCTTTCGCGCATCGTCGCTGCAGAGCGGCCGTCTGACGACAAGCGGATAGCCGGCATCGACCCATCCCGCTACGAGGGGCTCATTCGCCAGGTCGGGGCGCTGCACCATCAATTCGGCCCATGCGCGCGGCGAGGGTTTTACCATGGTGTGGCGCGGGAAAATCTCAGGCATGGGATGCCTCCTTTTCGACGCGCTCGGCAATGGAGGCCGCTTTTGGGCGCCCGCCACGGCTTTCTCCCAAGCGATCACGTGCGTCGTGGCTGGTCTGCTCGGCCAGGAGTGCGAAAAATTGTTCGGCAAGCGATTGATCGGGGTTCCATACGCTGTGAATGGCGCCGGTCTGCGCCAGGTTTTCCAGACCTGGCGCGAACACCGGTGTCTTCTCGGCCTTCGCCTTCAGGACCTCAATCGGCAGTTTGGTGACACGTGCCATCGACGGCAGATCCATCACAGCCGGGTGCGCGCCCGGGAGTGCGACAAGCGTGCCGGTGGCCAGTGCGGTCGCAATGAAGGCGCCGGCAGCGCTACCGCCATAGAGCAGGCCGATGGTCCTATGACCCTGCGCCCCAGCCAGCAGCAGCGTCTTGGCCAAGTGGGCCAGGCATTCGCTGAGGCCCAGCAGTTCGTCACGCCGGCTCATCCGTTGACTGGAGGAATCGATCAGCACGAGAACGGGCCCAGCGCTCCCTTTGCGCGTAATCTCCAGCACATGGCCGGCAAGGATGAGCGCACCTTCGCAGCCGAGCGGGCTTTGACCGGCGATGCCGATGACATGAACCTTGATTGCGTTGATGATGCCGCTACCGGAGATCAGATTGTCCGTGACAGCCACCTCATGGCCGCCCGGGAACAGCGAAGCCAAGATATCAGCGAGCTCCATTGGCCGTCTCCCGCTTGTCCGCAATGCGTCGCAGAAATTCGTCGTTTGCAAGGCCTGGGATTTCGGTCGGCTCGCTGACGCCAATGTCTGTCCAGATATCAATGGCATCATGCGCCTTGCCGAAACGGTGGAGGCGGTGTTCGAGACGTTGCTGCTCGGCCTCCAGCACGTCGGCATCAAGCCGGCCGTTCTCAGCAAGCACAATGAGCGCAGCTTCGCGGAAGGCCAGGACATCGTCATCGACGAAGGCATCGGCGCCGCCGATCAGATAGCGGTGCTTACCGCCCATCGTTCGCCAGACCAGGGCGCGGTCTCGCGAATCGAATTCCTCAACTCCCCTGTTTGTCTCGATCACTTCCGGACCGCTGACGCTGATGCGACCCTGTTCCGAAACGATCAAGGCAGAGCAGCAACCGGCGATCAGACTGCCACCGCCATAGCATCCGGCGCGGCCGCCGATCAGGCCGACGACCTGCACGCCAGCCATTCGCGCCTCGACGAGTGCGCGCATGATTTCGGCAATGGCGATTTCGCCGGCATTGGCCTCCTGCAGCCTGACACCACCGGTGTCGAACAGGATCAGCACAGGTTCTCCGAGCGATCGGGCGGCCCGCAGAAGGCCGGTGAGCTTGGCGCCATGCACTTCACCGAAAGCACCGCCCATGAAGCGTCCCTCCTGAGCCGCTACCAATATGCGGCGTCCTTCGAGAGTACCTCGACCGACGATGATGCCATCGTCGAATTGTTCCGGCAGATCGAAAATCGCCAGATGCGGGCTGCTCTCACGCTGCTCGGGGCCGATAAATTCTACGAAACTACCCGGATCGAGCAATGCTGCGACCCGCTGGCGTGCGCCGGCTTCATACCAACTGTTTGCAGATGTCATGCTTCAAGCTCCTCGATCAGACGGACACCTTGTGCGAGACGCAGGGAGACCATGTCCGGTCGTGCTCCGCCGTCATTGATCGAAATATGCAAGCCGCCCGCGGAGCGTCGCATCACGAAATCATCGATCACCGCTGCCCATACAGCCGCAAAACCGTGCACCGCCGTAGCGATATCAACTACGCAAACGTTCGCTGGTAAATCACGCTCGAGAAGAACTTCCAGATTGCCAGAGGCGACGACGCCGACGATGGCTCTTGCACGGGTACCGGCGGCGGCGGTTGATGCCTTCATTGTGAAACTGAGCTTTTCCAAGGGCTGATCTTCCTCTTCACCAATTCCGGAAGCGGCTCGGAGGCTGGTAGAGACCACCCGAGGCGAGCATGAGATCCTTGATCGAGCGTGCTGCCAGCATGCGGCGGTCCGCATCGAGCGGATCGATGCCGAGATCCTCCGGGCGGCGGATGACGCCGCGCGCGCGCAGCCGTTCGACCATCTTGCGGTCACGTGCCCGGCCGACATCGGTGTAACCGGCAACACCGCGGATTGCCTRTTCGCGCTCGTCGTTGTCGCGACAGAGCAAGAGGTTGGCGATTCCATCCTCGGTGATGATGTGACTGACGTCATCGCCGTAGATCATGACTGGCGCGAGATCGAGGTCGAGCTTGTCCGCAAGTTCCAGAGCATCGAGCCGTTCTACAAACAGCGGTACGTTCTTTTCGCCAAAGGTCTCGCCGATCTGTACCACCAGCTTACGCCCGCGGCGCAGGCCCGCTGCGGCATCGGGATCAGCATCAGCGCCGGCTTTCAGCCAGGGTTCGCTCGGATGGCGACGGCCGCGCGAATCGGACCCCATGTTGGGTGCACCGCCAAAACCCGCGATGCGGTTGGTCGTAACCGTCGAACTATGGCCCTGGAGATCGATCTGTAGAGTGGAGCCGATGAACATGTCGCAGGCATAGAGCCCCGCGACCTGGCAATACGCGCGGTTGGAGCGGAGTGATCCATCCGGACCGGTAAAGAAGATGTCGGACCGCGCCGAGAGATAATTATCCATACCGACTTCGGAGCCGAAGCTGTGGATCTGCTCCACCCAGCCGGCCTCGATTGCCGGAATGAGCGTGGGATGCGGATTGAGCGCAAAATGCGTGCAGATCTTGCCCTTCAGACCAAGTTTTTCGCCATAGGTGGGCAATAGCAGCTCGATGGCGGCGGTGTTGAAGCCGATGCCATGGTTGAGACGGCGAACACCGTAGGGCGCATAGAGCCCCTTGATGGCGAGCATTGCCGTCAAGATCTGCGTCTCCGTGATCGCGGCCGGATCGCGGGTGAACAGCGGTTCGACATAGAACGGTTTCTTTGCGTCAACGACGAAATGGACCAAGTCTCCGGGGATATCGACGCGCGGCACCTTGTCGACGATCTCGGCCACTTGCGCCACAACCAAGCCACTCTTGAAGCTGGTTGCCTCCACGACGGTCGGTGTGTCCTCGGTGTTGGGGCCAGTGTAGAGGTTGCCATCCCGATCGGCGCTAACCGCGGCGATCAACGCCACCTGCGGCGTCAGATCGATGAAATAGCGGGCGAAGAGCTCCAGATAGGTATGGACGGCCCCGAGCTCGATCTTGCCACCGAACAGCATGCGCGCGATGCGCGTCGATTGCGGGCCCGAATAGGAGAAGTCCAGCCGCTTGGCGACGCCCTTTTCGAACACATCGAGATGCTCCGACAGCACGACGCCCGATTGCACCATGTGGAGATCATGGATCTTACCGGGATCGAGATTGGCAAGTGCCTTGGCGAGTATATCGGCTTGCTTCTGGTTATCGCCCTCCAGGCAGACGCGATCACCTGGCCGGAGGACTGCTTCTAGGAATCGAGGGAGGTCATCCAAGGCGACGCTTTTGCCGCAGGCATAGCGCTGGCCGGCATAGCGTCGCAGTGCGAGAGCCTCCTTTTGTGTACTCCAGTTCCGCATTTCTGGTACTCCGTGCACAACTTGTCCCAGTCTTAGCGAGGCAACGATCGAAGCTCTATTATACTTAGGTGTGGTCGCTAAAAGCCGAGCGGTGCTTAGAATGTGCGTCAGGCTGGCGGCCTATCGGATGACACCGCTTGGGCGTAGCCATCTGATAGAATTGCACGATGCCTCCGAGCAGCTAGTCGTGCGGGGTGATTTCCATGCCTGCGACGCCTTCAACCTCAAATTCCACGAGGGTATATATCGCGCCACTCACAATGGCTTCCTTGCCGAACAAGCGATTGCAGTTGCGCGCTAGACTTAACGCCTTCCGGCGCACCCAGTTGCGGCAGGGAGAATACCTTGGCAGATCCCGGGATTAACATGAGGCTATCGTGGAGGCGATAACGGAGGGTGACGGCGAGCAGGTATCCCGCCGTATTGCCTTGTCGTGCGTCGGGGACGACAAGGCCCAGCCACCGTAGATGCATAATCCATGACAGCTTTTAGATTCTAAGTACATTAGCTCCAATATTGGCTTCCAATTTACGCTCAAGTTTTCGCGAGTGCGCTGTAATGGTGATCTCAAGTGATCCGGTTCCAACCTCCAATGCCAGAAGATGGCCGCCAACGGCCGCGAAGGTATGATCGCAGCCGACCCCGTGAGCATGAATCGACGGCTTCCCTGAGAGATCATGACCCGAAAGAAATGACTTGATCACGGGAGGCGCGGACATTCCCCAGATCGGAAAACCCAGCAGCACGGCCGAGTAAATGCTCAAGTCTGGCACGCCAGATTTGAGTGGCGGCTTATAGCCAGTGTCGCGCTCACGTTGGGCCTGTTTCACCGTCGCGTCGTAGTCGTCCGGATAACGTCGTGTCGACTTGTGTAGTGTGCACTGACACCGTCGAAACCCGCCCCGGAAATCATGGCGATATTCTCACGCAGACCTCGCTCGCGTCCGTCGGTGTGCCGGCGTTCCATGGCCCATAGCGATTGGAAGACAAGCAGTTTCTGCATCACGCGGCTCGGGCGTTTCGTAAGAGAGTCTTGAGGTTCACACTTGGGTCCGCCAGTGCCAACGGTTTGGGGCTGACGCCTGAGGCGATCAGAATTTCGGCCAGCTTGATATCTTTTGCTATTCCGTTGCCGATGCCAAGGCCCGCTGCGGCCACAATACGCCCGCTGTCCAAATAAAACTCTATCTCACCATCCGCGAGAGGGCGCACCACACTTTGATGCCCGGCTTCCGGCGATCCTGTCACTTGCAGGCTAAGGTCGTACTGATCGGACCAGAACCATGGGCTGGTAGCGAATGCGTTTTCCGCACCCGCCATGTTTTGCGCCGCTGTCTCGGCCTGGCTGCGGGCATTCCGCCAACTCTCGAATCGAATGTGCCTGCCGCCTGGTTGAAGCACCGCAGCGCAGTCGCCCGCAGCGAAGATATCAGACACACTGGTGCGAAGAAAAGCGTCCGTTAGAATACCGTTGCCGGTTGAAATTCCTGCCGCTTTCGCCAACTCAATCTCAGGCATTACACCGATGGCACTAACCACCATGTCCGCAGGTACCTCAGTGCCATCGGCCAGCACTACCGCGTCATGGTCGATCGCGGCGACACCTTGACCCAGGAAGAAGCGAACGCCTTCATCGACGTGCCTTGTACACAACGCTTCTGCGAAACGTGCGGGAACGGCACGCCCTAGCGGCCTCGTTGCAGCTTCAATGATGCTGACAGCGACATCCTTGCCGCGCAACACCGCTGCGAGTTCCATCCCAATCAAACCGCCGCCGATGATTGCAACGGTCCGATCTGGCTCAGCATTGGAGAAAATCGCCTCGGCGTCGGCATGGGTTCGGAAATCGAGCGCGAGCTCTGCACCGGGACATGTGAGCTTTCTCGGACGAGCTCCCGTGGCAAGGAGCAGCTTTTCATACCTCAATTCCCGCCCGTCGCTTAAGATCACGACTCCGGAATCCGTATCCAATCTCGAGGCCGACAATCCGTGAATATAGTCGATGCCTGCCGACTCCAGGGCATCTTTCCCGCAGATGACTTTCATCTGCACAGCGCCACTCATCGGCTTCGACAGCGGTGGCCGTTCGTATGGTAGATGATATTCGGCTCCGACCAGCGTGATCGATCCAGAATATCCCGCTTCGCGTAAGGCGAATGCCGCTCGAGTACCGCATTCTCCAGCCCCGATAATGACAAAACCGTCCATGTGTTCTCCAATTAAAAGGGCCGGCGCAAATAAAGAACGATGCGCCGGCCAGGGGAGGATCAGTTCTGCTTGGCGAATTGAGACATGTTTGCCGGCGTAACCAGTTCGAAAGGTACCCATACCTCCTTGTCGATGCTCTTGCCGCGAGCCAGCGCGACGGCCGCATCTACGGCACTCGCCGACTGTGCTTTGGCGTTCTGGAACACCGTTACGTCCAGATCACCCGCCGCCATCGCGGCAAGGGCATCCTGTGTCGCGTCGATGCCAACGACGATTACATCATCCATCGACAACCCGGCTGCCTTGAGTGCCTGAATCGCACCAATTGCCATCTCATCGTTATTGGCGAAGATCACATCGGCCGGCCGGCCGGCGGTGATCCAGTTCGTGGTCAGATCGAGTGCATTCGTCCGTGTCCAGGAGGCCGTCTGCTCGTCGGCTATCGTCACTCCCTTGCAATCACCTGACGCCAGTGTTTCCTTAACCGACGACGTACGGTCCCGCGAGGCCTGATGCGCCAAATCTCCCATTAATATGTAGACCTGTGCATCGCCAGGCTTTCCTTTTTTCTTCAACAATTCACAGGCGGCCTCGGCACCCAACCTTCCCGAGTCGGTTTCCTTCGAACCGACATAGGCCTGCTTTGCGGGCAATTGATCGATGTTATCCGGTTCGAGGTTGAGGTATACGAGCGGAATTCCTGCCTTGTTTGCCGCTTCGCTGATGCCGGGGGCGGCGGACGTATCCGCCAACGTCAAGATGATTGCATCCACACCCGAAGCGATGAAGTTGTCCACCTGGCTGCGTTGTTTTGAAACGTCGGTCTGTGCGTCCTCGATTTGCAGCTTGACCCCTTCGACTTCCGACGCCCTGGCACTCAGGCCTTCCCGAAGAAGTGTCTGGAAGTTGTTGTCGAAGCTCTGCATCGAGACGCCGATTGTCTCGGCCGAAGCGGTACTTGCCATTAAGACGGCCAAAGCCGCCATACAAAGTGCTTTCATGTTATCCTCCCTAAGGGTGCCGGGCCACCTTGGTGCATACCGGGGGCGTCGAGCCCGCCTGATTTTGTTGGCCTAGTCCGGGGCGGCCACGCGCACCTCCCCGTCAATCAATTCGGCCGGATAAGTTCTCAAGTTTTCGCAGGCGGGGAGCCTCAGTGCCTCCCCGGTGCGGTAGTCGAAAGCGCCGGAATGCTTGGGACATTCCACCTCGAAATCCATGACGAGCCCGTCCGCGAGATGAACCGCCTCATGTGTACAAAGGCCCGCCGTGCAATAAATGCTGTCGTCCGGCCCACGGTAGATCGCGTAGGTGCGGCCGCCATGGTCGAAGCGGATAGCGCCTTCTTGCTCGATATCGTCCAACTTGCAGGCAGTTATCCAGGTCATTTGACCGCTCCCTCGACTTCGACGCGCGCCTTACGGGCCGCGAGTTTGTCCTTGCGTCTACGATAGCGTTCCTGCATTCGGGCCTCGCCCTCCGGCGAGCCGTCGTGCCAGGTACCAAACCACTTATCGAGAGGGATCAAGGCGTCACCGTAGTTCACCTCGAAATACTTGTGGTGGAGGTAGTGTGCATAGGCGTGGCTATCGACAAGCTTGTCGTCACCGATCTCGACCTTGTCGAAGCCGACGTGGCCCGGGATGGCCCCAAAACCCGCGTAGTGGAGCTGGTAGAGCATAAGAATCGGGTTGGAAGGCAGGATCAGATGGTAGAACGCTGTTCCAAAGTAGAGCAGATGCTCAACCGGATGCATCGATAGCGAGGACCAGGGCGAAGGGTTAACCGAGTTGTGGTGGACGGAATGCACCCATTTGTAGAGAAACGGGATATGAATGAGCCTATGAATGCAGAAAAAGTGGAACTCGTGGATAATCGGCACCACAAGCGCGACACAAGCGAGCGTCCACGGATTTTCCGCGAAGCTGAGCCACGGCGCATTTCCATTCGCATAAGCCCACAGCATGGGGACCTCGATCGCCGTCCAGATCGTAACGCCCGACAGGAACGTGCGTAGAGCGTTGTCGAGGTTCTGGCGTTCGAACCAGAACGCCTTGCTCTTCTGTCCGGAAGGAAACTTGCCGTTGTACTTGAAGCGATTTTCCTGACKTTTCAGGACATAGAGCTGAAGTTCGAACGCGCCATAGAAGAAAAACACGCAGATAACATTCAAAGCATAAAGCCAGGAGACCCAGCCGATGCTTATTGCCTGCATCGTCTCGATCGGCGGAATGACCCAAGCCCAATAGGCGACCGCCGAAGCAGCGAAGATCGCATTCCACGGAAAGAAATAGTGCGGCAGCCATTTCAGGATTGCTATCAACCGCGGCGGAAATACAAAGAGCGGTGCGGTCGCGATTGACTGGTTCGGCCGCCAGTCGCCGCGCTTGTCGCGCTTACCGAAGTTGAGATCATCCATAGTGCTCTCCGAACTAAGCCCATTCAAATTTTGATATTGTAGGAGAGCAACCGCAGCGCCTTGTCTGGTGTCCTTTCGACGCTCCAGTTCTCCTGCCCGCCGCGAAAATAACAGGAGGTCTTATGAGCGTCGAAGCCTTCTTTGATCTAATCAGATCAAAGGCCTTCTTTGGTGATGGTGATGAAACGAATGGGAGCTTGGTCTGGCTCGATATCGGTCAAACCGATGCGGCGAAGGATCAAATCTAGCGCACGGCGCGCCTGCGCCTCTGGTGCCTGATCCAGCACCACATCGATGATGCCGTCATGCAAGGCAGTTCGAGTATAGTCCGTCAGTTCGTGACCAACGAAGAATATGTCTCGACCCCGCGGATGATGACGTAGCACATCGATCAGCGCCGAATTCGCGCCGCCAGCGTTGTAGAGACCCGCGAGATTTGGAAACATCCTCAACGCCGATGACAACAAATCGGCGCTGTAGAGTTCGTCATCGCGTCCGAAGCCTAGCCATTGAAAGCTGATGGTACCGGGATGTTCGAGGAAATAATCCGAAAATCCGCTAATCCGATCGCGGTGCACCTGATAGACCGGATGGCAGATTGCAATAACCGGGCCAACATGAAGTGCCATCCGAGCGATATAAAGGGCTGCGGTCCGTCCCGCCGCATGGTTGTCGATGCCGACGAATTCCGCTCCACCCCGAGAAGCTCGAGTTACGACATGGACGACTGGAAGACCCTGCTCAACAACTGTATCTACTGCTGCGCTGATCACCGGATTGCTGGGCACCGCAAGTATGAGCCCGGCACGTGAAAGGTCAGTGGATAAAATTCGCCGCGCAATCTCGTCAGGCTTCGTTTCCTCGGCGAAGCTACGATGCACAATCACCAAAGGATCGAGGGTAGCGGCGATCCTCTCAAAAGCTTTCGACAGCCGCTGATAAAAGGTCGTTTCGGGTCGAACCATCAGCACCTCTATCCGCAGCAATCCTCTATGGGCTTCCGGAAGCTTGTGTGGGTGGTTCAGAGCGCGAGCAGCGATAACCACCCTCTCCACCAATTCCGGGCGAACACCTCCACGTCCGTTCAGGACCCGCTCAACAGTTGCGGTTCCCACTCCTGCTTGGCGGGCGATATCCCGATACCTCGGCTTGCTCACTTTCTGAACTCTCAACTAGGGATGCGCTGCATAGTCGGTTCAAACATAAGACCCGTCATTTCGCTACCTTATCCCGCTATTCAGACGGATAATACTCGAGCCGATCGGAAGT
>NZ_JBFUMG010000048.1:0-16906 GCF_054049495.1 Phyllobacterium sp. P5_D12
GTCACGGACTACGCCCAGATCGCAAATGGCGTCTACGAGCACGCCATTCACGGCCCCAACGGCTATCTGTTCGAGTTTTCCGGCAATTCGCTGGACGCGCAGCAAACCCAGCTTCCGAACATCATCGAGATGAAATCGGCGGATGACGGCAAGAAGCTGCAGATCGTCTTTGAGAAATGGCAAACGGCGAGCGGCAAGCTGAAACTGATCGATGCCTATTCGGCTACCGAACAGGTGATCGACAAGGCGAAAGAAATCAGTGGAACGACGACGGTCGAGATCGCGACAAAGGATGGCTGGTACGATGTGGCCTTCGTCGATGCCACCAACAGCAACAACTTTCTTCGCCGCTATGCCGGACATCTGGAAAACGGCAAGATCAGCAAGAGCGATCCGGCGATCGGTCTGGAATACGATGCGTTGAAGCGGGTCTATACCGGTATGGTGGCGTAGGAAGTTCGGAACGACTGCAGGTGTGTGGTGCGCTTGTCGAACCACACACCGCCGCCGGCAGTTCAAATGCTTGTCTCCGCGTGAAATTGCGATTAGCTGTGGCGCAGTCATCAGCAACCAGGAATCTCATGCGACCGCATATTCGACGCCGCCGATCGATTTCCGCCAGATGGTCGGTACGCATTGCGTTTCTTGGCCTCATTCTGTTTGTTCTTTCGGGACTTGGCCATCGGTTCGAACGTATAGAAACGCCGGAGTTTCTCTGGCTGCTCGCCATTGTTGCTGGCCTCGCACTGCTGGCGTTGTTGCTCAGTCTCAAGGGTTTCACCAGCGTCTGGCGCCGGGGCGATATGGGCTTTCCCAGTGCCTTTTGGGGTATGGTGATCGCGTTTGTGGTGCTGGCGCCCTTTGCCACGACGCTCTATCAGGCGTTGATGCTGCCGAGGATCTACGACATTTCGACCGACATCACCGATCCGCCCGAACTCTTTGCGGCCGGGCAAAGGACAGAGCGCATGAACCCCGTCGTGAATGACGAGGACAGCCGCGCGCTTCAATCCAGCGCCTACCCGCAGGTGACGGGCCGCCGCTATGATGGCTCGCCTGATCGCATTCTGACCGCAATCAACAAGGTCATTGCCGCCAATGGCTGGACGGTTGTTGCCCAAAAAGGCGAGCCGGGCGTTGATGAGGAAATCCTGCTCGAAGTGGTGGCGCGAACCTTTTTGCTCGGTTTCACCAGCGATGCGGTTATCCGCCTTTCCGATGAGGGCGAAACCACCTATGTCGATATGCGCTCGGTCTCCCGCTACGGCATCCACGATCTGGGCGAGAATGCCGACCGCATCACGGCATTCATGACCGCGCTCGACGCGGAAGTGCAAAGCGCCCAGCCGGAAGAAGAAACGACCGAACCGGCGCAGTAGGGTGCTTCACCGCTGCCCTTATCTCTCCCCTTGTGGGGGAGAAAGCGGTTTCAGCATCTTAGCTTCCTTAGCTAAGTGCTAGAAATCGCCAGAGAGGGGATTTGCCTCACAACTACCCCCCTCTCTTGGATTTTCTAAGGATTTAGCGARRAGGCTAAATCCAAGAAAATCCTTTCTCCCCCACAARGGGGGAGATAAGCGGCATAGACCATTGGTGCTGTTACCGGGTACTTCACACCCAATAAACACCATCGATTGCCGGGCTGCCTTCGGTCTGCACGAGGCCCCGCGCGACCATATCCTCAAGATGCGCCAGCACGGAAAGGGCGGCCGCGCCGTGCAAGCGCGGATCGGTCTCGCGGTAGATCACCGTGACCATGGCGGGAATGGTGCGGTCGCCTGCTTTCACCCGTTCCAGAATTGCGCGCTCTCGCATTTTCCTGTGCGCTTTCAGGCCACGCATGAAGGTTTTCGGCTTGGTGACCGGGCCGCCGTGGCCAGGAAAGTACACCTTGTCGTGGCGCTCCAGCAGGCGGTCGAGCGACGCCATATAGTCGGACATCGAGCCATCGGGCGGCGCGACGATGGACGTTGCCCAAGCCATGACGTGATCTGCGGAAAACAGGATATCTGTACCTTCGAGCGCGAAGACGACGTGATTGGCCGTGTGCCCGGGGGTATGGATGCTCCGAAGCGCCCAACTGTCGCCTTCGATCAGCGAATTGTCGGCGGCATATATGTCCGGCATGAACTCCGTGTCGCCGCTCGCATCGAGAAAGTTGATCTCTCCCGTGTGCAACGGGCGGGAGGGGCGGTGCGGTCCTTCTGCCACCAGAATCGCGCCGAGTTCATCCTTCAACACGGTTCCCAGGGGCGAATGATCGCGGTGGGTATGGCTGACGAAAATATGGCTGACCGGGCGCCCCGCTATGGCACGCAGGAGCGTCGCCTTGTGCGCTTCGTCGATGGGACCCGGATCGATCAGCGCCAGGGTATCTTTGCCGATCAGGTAGGAGTTCGTGCCGTGAAAGGTAAAGGGGCTCGGATTGTTGACCGTGATACGCTGTATATTCGGCGCAATATCGATGGCTTCGCCATAATGCGGCGCAAATACCTTGTCGAAAACGAGGTTCATTGATCGGGATTTACCTTTTGTGCGGCTTTCGACGTATTGCAGTGCGGCATGATCCTCAATATACATTTTTCATGAAATGGTGAAAGCTTGAGGCGTGAATTTGTAGGGTTCACGACCTTCCGGAGGATAAGAACATGATTGCTGCCCAGACTCGTTCTCTTGCCGAGACGTTCCAGCCGGAAGGCCAGCTCGCCAAAGCCGTGTGGTTTGTTTCGCTCGCCCTCGTCGGCACTGCGTTGATGACGCTTGCCGCCAAGACCAAGGTCGACATGGTCTTTGTCAACGTGACGATGCAGACATTTGCGGTGTTCGCGATATCGGCGGCCTATGGCTCGCGGCTTGCCGTTGCGACGATGGCGCTTTACCTGCTCGAGGGTGCGCTCGGCATGCCGGTATTCACCGGAACACCGGAAAAGGGCGTCGGGCTCGCCTATATGGTGGGCCCGACAGGCGGCTATCTCCTGTCCTATATCGCTGCCGCCTGGATCGTCGGCCGCGCTGCCGACAACGGCTTTACCCGCAATCCGATTGTCCTTGGCCTCGCCATGCTGGCCGCCGAGGTGACTATTCTCGGCATGGGCTTCCTGTGGATGGCCTATCTCTTCGGCTTCGAAAAGGCGCTCGCCTATGGCGTTGGTGTTTTCATCGTCGGCGATATGCTGAAGCTTGCATTGGCTGCCGCGATCGTTCCGGCGGTTGGGTCTTTGCTCAAGCGCCGGTGATACCTACCAGAGCGCCGGCTAGACCGGCGCTTCATTAGTCCGCCGTTTTTTCACTATGTATTTTTCAGAATTATTGCTTTTGACTGGTGTCATATTGGATGTTTTGACGACTGTTTATAATGAGCAGAAAAAGCTCACGGCGACTTGGCTAAACGGTTTATCCGTTGCCTCGTATGCCGTGGGCGGATTGGCACCCCTTACCTCAAGCATCTATAACGCAAGTGGGCCAAGTGCTTTAATCGGCCTCGGCACAGCTATTTGTATTATGTTTGCGACTGCATTACATTTGTATGCGAGACGAACGTTGAAAGGGTTAAAACCGTGACATTGGAACAGTTTATGCTCTTCATGATTATGCCGGTTGGCGGGCTGCTCATGGTAGCCTTTGTAATGTTCGTCACACGCGATGAACGTCGCGACGACAAGCCAAAGCATTCCAAGTAACAGCGTCGGTCTTGCCAGACTATCCCCGCAATCTGATTGGCTACGGCCGCAATCCGCCTGATCCGAAATGGCCGGGTGGAGCGAAGCTCGCTGTGCAATTCGTTGTCAATTACGAAGAGGGCGGAGAGAGCTCGATCCTCGACAATGATCCGGCATCCGAATGCCTGCTGTCGGAGATAGTCGGGGCGCAACCCTGGCCGGGCCAGCGCAATCTCAACATGGAATCGATCTATGAGTACGGGTCACGCGCCGGTTTCTGGCGGCTGTGGCGCATGTTCACGCGCCGTAATCTGCCGGTGACAGTCTACGGCGTGACACTCGCCATGGCGCGCAATCCGGAAGCGGTTGCAGCCATGAAAGAGGCTGATTGGGAGATCGCCAGCCATGGCCTGCGCTGGCTTGAATACAAGGATTTCCCAGAAGAGTTGGAGCGCCAGCATATTCACGAGGCTGTGCGCCTGCACACGGAAATCACCGGCTCGCGGCCGCTCGGGATCTATCAGGGCAAGCCTTCCGACAACACGCTGAAAATCGTCATGGAGGAAGGCGGCTTCGTCTATTCCGCTGATAGCTACGCCGACGAACTGCCTTACTGGGTGCAAGGTCCGAAGGGCCCGCACCTGATCGTGCCTTATACGCTCGATGCCAATGACATGCGCTTTGCGACGCCGCAGGGGTTCAACTCCGGCGATCAGTTCTTTACTTATCTGAAAGATACGTTCGATTGCCTGCTTCGCGAGGGCAAGGACGGCGCGCCAAAGATGATGTCGGTGGGGTTGCATTGCCGGTTGGTAGGGCGCCCGGGACGAGCGGCGGCGCTGGAGCGGTTTCTCGATTACATCCAGCACCACGAGGATGTGTGGATCACACGCCGCATAGATATTGCAAGGCACTGGCATGAAAATCACAGGTCTTGATGTCCGACCACTAACCAAGCCAGCGTTTGAACGGTTCGGCGATGTGATCGAGACGCAAGGCGCGGAATTGCGCCTGATCAATGGAGGCACGACAGAGCGCTATCACGATCTCGCCAATGTCGACGTGACGGGCGAGGGCGCGCGGGTGCTGGTCAATATCTTCCGGGGCAAGTCCTTCGCGTTGCCTGTTGATATCAGCATGCTGGAGCGTCATCCACTTGGCAGCCAGGCGTTCATACCGTTGCAGAACAGGYCATTTCTGGTTGTGGTGGCTGAAGACGACGGCGGCAAGCCAGGAATGCCTGCCGCCTTTCTGTGCGAAGGCAATCAGGGCGTCAACTACGCCCGCAATGCCTGGCATCACCCGCTGATTTCACTGGACGAAACGTCGGATTTTCTCGTCGTCGATCGTGGGGGCGGGGGCAATAATCTTGAGGAGTTCTTCTTTGACGATGTGGTCTACAGGATTGAAAAGCTTGCCGTTTGAGTGAGCTGGTAAGTGGTTTCCCCTTGACGGGTGCGCATAGCCGGTTGAAGCTGGCAACATGTCACAAACGATACGTTTTTTTCTGAATGGTCAGAAGCAGGAAGCCTCGGTTCGGCCGGATATGACGGTACTGGACTGGCTGCGCAGCGGGCCGCGGCTGACCGGCACCAAGGAGGGCTGTGCCGAGGGCGATTGTGGGGCCTGCTCGGTGCTGATCGGCGACCCTTGGTTCGACGACGCTCACCATGAGGGGGCCGTGCACTACCAGGCCGCCAACAGCTGCATTCTTGCCATGGGCCAGATCGATGGCCGCGCCGTTGTGACGGTCGAGGGCTTGAAGACGGAGCAGTTGCACCCGGTACAAGCCGCGATGGCGGAAAACGGTTCGTCCCAGTGCGGCTTTTGCACGCCGGGCATCGTGATTTCTCTCGCCGGTCTTGCAGCCCAAGGAAGCGCTGCGGGAGCAGGTCTTGCGGCTCGCAAGACGGAAGTCACGGATTCCGACATCCACGATGCACTGGCGGGCAATCTGTGCCGTTGTACCGGTTACCGGCCGATCGTCGAGGCTGCGCGCAAGGTTGGCAATGCGACGATTGCGGGACCGCATGTCGCCGCCTTTGCTAAGATCGAACCACGCACGACGATTTCGGCATCCGGTTCGACATTCCATCAGCCCCAGTCGCTGAACGATCTGCTGCAACTGCGCAAGGAAAAGCCCGATGCGATATTGCTTGGCGGCGGCACCGATCTTGGCGTCGCGTTGGCGGACTATCATTCCGACTGGAGCAAGGTGATTTCGCTTGCCCGTGTGCGCGAACTGCGTGCCATTCGCGAGACCGAAAATCATTTGAGCTTTGGCGCGGCGGTAACGTGGGAGGAGATTCTCGCCGGTATTATCGAGTATTATCCCTCTTTCGCGACCTTGATCCGCCGTTTTGGTTCGACCCAGATACGCTCGATGGGAACCATCGGCGGCAATATCGGCACCGCAAGCCCGATCGGCGACGGCCCGCCGGCGTTGATTGCACTCGGAGCCGAGATGGAACTTGCTTCGCTGAGCGGCCACCGTTTTCTGGCGCTCGAAGATTTCTTCCTCGACTATCGCAAGACCGAACTTCGCGCCGATGAGGTGATTGCTTCGGTATCGATCCCGAAGCCCGCGGAGGGCCAGGCGTTCCGCGTCTACAAGATTTCCAAGCGCTACGACCAGGACATCTCGACTGTCAGTGCGGCGTTTTCGATTGTCCGCGAAGAAGGTCAGGTTCGCAGCGCTCGCATTGCATTTGGCGGCATGGCAGCAACGCCGCAGCGCGCGCCAAAGGCCGAGCAAGCGCTGGTCGGCAGTACATTTGACCATAGAGCCATCGAAGCATGCGCCAGTGCGATCACCGCGCAGTTTAAACCGCTGAGCGATTGGCGCGGTAGCGCCGAGTATCGTTTGCAGGTTGCCGCGAACCTCGCCGAACGATTCTGGCGCGATGTTGCCGGCGAGACGGTGGAGGTCATGTCGCTATGAATGTCAATGACATCGCATCAGGAGGCAACCCACTTGAGATGATGGTGCGACGTGCCGCGTCTTACCCTCCCCCTTGTGGGGAGGGACGGAGCGAAGCGACGKGGAGGGGCTGTTCTTTCTCTTTCACAGTGCAAAATTCTATGCCTCAAAAGACCCCTCCCTGCTGCAGCGCAGCCTCCCTCCCCACAAGGGGGAGGGTAAGGCGGCAACGTCGGAGTCCTTCGATCGACGCGGGAGGGCGCTATGAATATTGACGCCAAGATCGTCCAGCGCAGCATTGTCGGCAAGGGCATTGCGCATGATTCCGCCGCGCGCCATGTGGCGGGCGAGGCGAGCTACATCGACGATATGCCGGAACTGCCTGGCACATTGCATGCGGCCTTCGTCCTTTCGCCAGTGGCGCACGGCAAACTGAACGGCTTCGACGCTTCCGAAGCGCTGGCGATGGATGGTGTTGCCGGTGTCTGGGCTGCGAAAGATGTGCCAGGTCACAACGAAGTCGGGCCAATTCTCCATGGCGAGACGCTTTTTGCCGAAGATATTGTCGATCACGAAGGACGGGTGATCGCGGTCGTTGCCGCCAAGGATTTCGAAACGGCGTATCGCGCCGCCAAAAAGGTAAAGCTCGATATCGAGAAGCTCGAGCCTGTACTTGATATCGAGGAAGCGCATCGGCGGAAGAGCTATGTACTGCCGCCGCAGGAAGTCATCGAGGGCGATGTCGAAGCTGCACTTGCGGGCGCGCCGCATATCATTTCCGGCAAGCTGCACATCGGCGGGCAGGACCATTTCTACCTCGAAACTCATATCGCCTATGCCATTCCCGGCGAGAACGGTGAAATGCTGGTGCATTCCTCGACCCAGCACCCGACCGAGGTACAGCACCATGTTGCCGGTATTCTCGGCGTACACGCCAATGCTGTGGAATGTCAGGTGCGGCGCATGGGCGGTGGGTTTGGCGGCAAGGAAAGTCAGCCGACAATCATTGCTGGCGCCGCGGCACTGGTTGCAGCCAAGACCGGCAAACCTTGCAAGATGCGGCTGAAACGCCGCGACGACATGGTAGCGACCGGCAAGCGCCACGATTACATCGCCAACTGGAAGGCCGGTGTCGACAACAGGGGCCGCATTCTCGGTCTCGACGTAGAATATCTGGCGCGGGCCGGAAATCTGCCGGACCTGACCGGGCCGGTGATCACGCGCACGCTGACTCACACGGACAATTCCTATTTTATCCCGAACGCGCGCTTCATCGGCCATGCCTGCAAGACCAATACCGTGTCAAACACGGCGTTTCGCGGCTTTGGCGGTCCGCAGGGAATTATCACCATCGAGGCCGTTATCGATACGATCGCCCGCGAATTGAAGCTTGATCCCAACGCGGTCCGGGCGGTCAATTATTATGGCGACGAGACCGGCGACATGACGCCCTATGGCCAGCAGGTCGAGGACAATCGTCTGGTCGAGGTGACGGATGCGGTGCTTGGCTCCGCCGAGTGGGACTATCGCCGCGCTGAAATCGACGCGCACAATGCTGCCAATCCTGTTATCCGGCGGGGACTGGCAATGATGCCGATCAAATTCGGAATTTCCTTCAATCTGACCTCGCTCAATCAGGCGGGTGCGTTGGTCCATGTTTATCTGGACGGGTCGATCTTCCTCAATCATGGCGGCACCGAAATGGGGCAGGGCCTGTTTGTGAAGGTCGCGCAGGTGGTGGCCGAAGTGTTTCAGGTCGGACTCGACATGGTCCGCATTTCGTCCACCGCGACGGGCAAGGTGCCGAACACCAGTGCCACTGCGGCGTCTACCGGCTCGGACCTCAACGGCATGGCTGCGTTCAAGGCCGCGACCGCAATCAAGGCGCGCATGACACGTGTGGCGGCCGAGCATTTCGATGTCGAGGAAGACGTGATCGTCTATCGCGAAGGCCGTGTCCACGCCGACAATCGTTCCGTATCCTTCGGTGAACTGGCGAAAATGGCCTGGGCCAAGCGCATCCAACTCTCGGAAGCCGGACACTATGCAACGCCGAAGATTCATTGGGACGGCAAGACAATGAAGGGCCGGCCCTTCTTCTATTTCAGCTATGGCGCTGCCGTTGCGGAAGTTGCTGTCGACACGCTTACGGGCGAGACGCGTTGCCTGCGTGCCGATATCTTGCAGGACGTGGGCTCGCCGCTCAATCCTGCCATTGACCTTGGCCAGATCGAAGGAGCCTTCGTGCAGGGCATGGGCTGGGTAACGTGCGAGGAGCTTTGGTGGGATAAATCCGGACGGCTGCGGACTGTCGGGCCATCGACCTACAAGATACCCGGATCGCGCGACGTGCCGCCCGAATTCAATGTGCGCATTCTCGACAATATGCCCRACAGGGAAGAAACGGTGTTTCGCTCCAAGGCGATCGGTGAGCCGCCATTGATGCTTGGCATCTCGGTCTGGCTGGCCATTCGCGATGCAATCGCTTCGATCCATGGCGGGGTGCCGCAGCTGGATTCCCCGGCGACACCCGAGGCGGTGTGGCGAGCTGTGCGGGTCGCACAAGGGGGATGAAATGACACTTGATGAGTTGAACAAGGCAAGCGCCACGGATTTCGTTGCGGCGCTAGGCGGTATATTCGAGCACTCTCCTTGGGTTCCGGAGGCTGTCGCGAAGTTACGGCCTTTTGCCAGCACCGAGAATCTGCACGCAGCGATGGTCAATACCGTGAACGTATCAGGGCAGGTGGCGCAACTCGGGCTGATACGGGCACATCCCAATCTCGCGGGCAAGGCGGCGCGGCAGGGCAATCTAACCGCGGAATCGACAAGCGAGCAGAGGGGCGCAGGCCTCGACAGGTTGACGAACGCTGAGTTCGAAGAGTTTCATCGGCTGAACAACGCATATCAGAGCCGTTTCGGCTTCCCTTTTATCCTTGCGGTCCGGGGGCACGACAAGCATTCGATCATGGCGGCGTTTCGCCAACGCCTGAACCACAATTCGGGAGAAGAGGTGATCGAAGCGCTGCGGCAGATCGCTTTGATCGCACGCTTTCGTCTCGACGATTTATTTGCATGAGGAGCTTTTGATGGGAAAGTTATCCACACATGTGCTCGATACGGCGGCGGGAAAGCCCGCCGCGGGCATGGCGTTGACGCTGCACCGGATCGATGAAACCGGCCGTCATTTGCTCAGGACTGCGGTTACCAATGCCGATGGCAGGACAGATGCGCTGCTGCTATCTCCGGATGAGATGATGGTGGGTCAGTACGAGCTGACGTTCTTCATAGAGGATTATTTCAAGGCATCGCAAATTGCGCGTGACGAACCTCCGTTCCTTGACGATATTCCTCTCCGGTTTTCAATAGCCAATGCCGATGGCAATTATCATGTGCCTCTGTTGGTAACGCCGTGGGGATATTCGACGTACAGAGGGAGTTGAGAGAGCCTTGATAGCTTCACCCTGATGGACATCTGATGCGATTTTCTGTGCTTCCGGTGCTCATGGACCCAAAAGTCCACTGCGCTCCGGTTCTCGAAAACCACACCAGCTGCCTCATCAGGCTGAATTCTCAAGGCTCTCTCTCACCCGTAAATCCCGATCACGCTGAAGCTACGAGCTTCATCGCTCTTGAAATAGACGAGGTTGGATGCGGATGCAGGAGACTGGTTCCTGCAGGCAACGGTGATATTGGTGTTCCCCGCATCGAGAAGAAGGCCGTCTTGCCGGAATACGCTACCCAGAAGTTTCTGCATCAGCGGCGAGACATCAAAGGCGATGAGGCTGGTAACGGGATCGCCAAGCTGGATCGTATCGCCCGCAGACCACAGCTTGATATCGTCTGCGTTGCTCACTTGCAGCTGATTGGCTGCTGTATCCCATTTGGCGAAGGCCGGTTGCGCTGGTGTTTTGGTTACATTCCAGATGCGAACCATCGACAGCCCGCGCATGGCGGTGCCGAAGAATTCGCCAGCGGTATTGCTGGTGAAAGTCACGATATCATCACTGATCGAAGCCAGTTTGGCAGTCTTCAGGGCTTGGGTGCGAACCCCCAGCAGCTGGAAGATCACTGTGCCGCTGTCGCTTGGCGAGAGGAAAATCAGACCGGATTGCTTCTTGCCGGTGGCCGAATGAGCAATGCCTGAGGGAAAACGTGCAATCCCCGTGGCGCTATCGACGGCCATGGCGTCCTGCCATCGATTGCCGTCGGAGCTGGTCTTGATATGAAAATCACGACCCCACATTRTGCCCATCTCGGCCCGGTCCTGATAATTGGACTGGAAAAGCAGCGAGGCGGTRTGGCTGTCATCCACCTTGTTTATTTTCAGCTGATGGCCGCCACCAGCATGATCGAACAACGAGGCAGGGCTTTTCAACGCCAGCCGGTTGTTCTCGTCAGCGACCGTATTGATACCGACGGAATCTACCGGGTTGGTTCCGCTCGTTACCCTTCTCCAGGAATTGCGATCGAAAACGACAAAGGTTTGTTCCTCTGCCACCCAGGCGTGCCAGCCTTCCTGCGGCTGGAAGAACGTCCAGGCGTCATCCTGCCACGCGGCGATCCGGTCCGTCTTCCCCGCCCACGACGCGACGGCTTCGGGAGCGACGATGTAGCGGTCTCCTTCCGAAGGCTCCTGCGGGGCATTGGCCAGTTTGCGGCTCACCACAGAGAGCTGCACCAGCGCATCGAGCGCACGGATCGCCTCGTTGTGGGTGACATGTTTCTGCGCCTGCGACGGCGCTATATAGGGCAATTTGAGGTTCGTCGTCGTCTGGTCCATCGGGCTGTCCTTTCAGCAATCGATCAAGACCAACGACTCTAAGGCCACCTCACAGGTGGTGGATAAACCGCCAGCGGGGAGGCCACCCCAACAACGTGTTTTTCGCAGATCGATGCAACCCTGCATTCGTTGCGCAAGGCGAACAATCCAACCATGGTTTGAAGGTTTCAGGCGAAAGCAGCAGCATCGAGCCAGCCGGTGCATTCGAAGGGGATAGGCCGCTTCGACCGAGGCGAGGGCCTCGCCAGGAAACCGGAGGTGAACTATGTGGTATTTGCCATTTAGCATCACCCTTACAATGAAAAGGACCCGAAACAGCTGGACACTGTCTCTTCGGGTCCATTTCATACGGTAAGGAAATGAGGGGTGGGCGAAAGTCTACCCCTTACTCCAGTCCTTAATATAGCCGAGTTTCTGTTGATTTCCAAGCACGTCCTGGTTGACGGCAGAAACCGGCATTGCATTTATAACGCCCTATGTTACTGGTCTTGCGTTTATATCAGGTGAGGGCACGCACCGAACCAGCAGGTCTTTATTCTCCGAGCACTGAGGATTAATGAAATTGGAAATCTTTCGGCAAAGCGTCTCGATGATGCCGCGTCGTTACAAGCAGATACTCCTTGTCATTTTTGACATGGTTACGCTGACATTCGCTATTTGGCTCAGTTATTTGCTGAGATTCGGTGAATTTTTTATCCCGAACAGCGAGCAGGCTTTGCTGATGATCGCAGCGCCGCTTATCGGTCTGCCGGTGTTCGTGCGTTTCGGGCTGTATCGGTCTGTCATCCGCTACCTTCCTGACAAGGCAATCTGGACGATGATCCAGGCCGTGACGATCTCCGTCATTCTCTGGGTCTGCCTCGCCTTTCTGACGCTGATGACCGGTGCCGAAGGTGTGCCGCGCGCCATACCATTTCTTTATTGGGTGCTGAGCATCGGTCTCATCTGCGGCAGCCGTTTTGCCGCAAAATGGCTGCTGTGGAGCCCCTTGCGTGAAAAGCTGCTGGCGCGGCAGTGTCTCATATTCGGGGCGGGCGATGCCGGCCGCCAATTGGCGAACGCTTTGAGGTCGCAGAACGAAGTCTTCGTCGCGGGTTTTGTCGATGACGACAAGAGCCTGCATGGCATGGATATTCTTGGCATCCGTGTTTACCCGACATCGCAGCTCGAGACTCTCATCGACAATTTCGGCATCAACGAGATGATCGTAACGACCTCGTCGCTGAGCGGCATTCAGCGCCGCCGCCTGATCGGCAGGTTGAAGTCTCTCGATGTCAAGGTTCGTATTCTCCCGGCGATTTCAGACCTGACCGCAGGAAAATACCTGATCAGCCATCTGCGCGACATCGATATCGATGACCTGTTAGGCCGCTCGCCGGTGCCGGCCGATCCTATCCTGCTCGACAAGACCGTGGAAGACCGCGCCATTCTCGTGACTGGCGCTGGCGGATCGATCGGGTCGGAGCTTTGCCGCACCATCGTCAAGCTGGCACCGGCGAAGCTGGTAATTTTCGATGTCAATGAGCACAGCATCTATCAGCTCCATCGCGAGCTCGCCGCGGTCAGCGATTGTCTGATCATACCGGTGCTCGGTTCGATCGCCGATGCGCCGTTGATCAGAAACGTACTTGCAGCGCATAAGATCGAGAATGTCTACCATTGTGCCGCCTACAAACATGTGCCGTTGGTGGAGGAAAATGTTGTCGAGGGCGCACGAAACAATGTGATCGGTACGGAGGTGCTGGCGGCATTGTCGCGCGAGGCAGGGGTCAGAAATTTTGTCCTCATTTCGTCCGATAAAGCAGTGCGGCCATCGAATGTCATGGGCGCGACCAAGCGATGGGCCGAGCTTATCGTACGCTATCATGGCGATGAGGCGAGCAGGCAGGGCAGCGGGCAGATATTCGCGTCGGTTCGCTTCGGCAATGTGATCGGTTCTAGCGGTTCGGTCGTGCCGCTGTTTCGCGAGCAAATTGCCCATGGCGGTCCGTTGACGGTTACCCATGACGATATGACCCGCTATTTCATGTCGGTGCGCGAAGCTGCGGAACTGATCATCCAGGCCGGCGCGCTTTCCGGGGGTGGGGATATTCTGCTGCTCGAAATGGGCGAAGCCGTGCGTATCCGTGATCTTGCAGAAAACATGATTCTTCTTGCCGGCCTTTCGATCAAGGACAGCCTCCATCCGGAGGGTGATATCGAAATTGTCACAGTCGGCATACGCGATGGCGAGAAACTGCATGAAGAGCTGTTCTACGATCCGACTGGTGTGTCGCCGACGAACCACTCCAAAATCCTGCGCGCCAAGCGCGGCGCCAATTCCGTAAACCATTTGCCCGAAGCGATCGCAGAGTTGCGGCAGCTGATCGAAAGGCAGGAAGCCGATGCTGTACGCAAGCTTCTGTTCGAGTACGCAACGTCCTAGAGCCTAGCGCAATTTGGCTCGAAACCGGAGCAAGACGAACCCGACGCCAATCAGCGCTACGACAATACCTGCGGCACGAAATAGACCGTGTTGTGCCGCTGCAATGGCGCAGGCTCCTAGTATGACATCGAGCACGCCAACGCTGATGACGATGCCCCAGATCGACCAGCCGGAGCGCTTCGCCACTTGATAGGCGTGCTTGGAATGCGCCGCGAAAATATTATCGCCTACTGCCAGACGCATGAACAGCGTCGATGTTGCATCTGCGATGAAAAACAACGGCAGGATCAGCCCGGCCCAGATCGACAGATCATGACCAAGCCGAAAGAAGGCAAGCCCGCTGAGCAAGCCGATGGGCAAGCTGCCGGAATCACCGAGAAACACGCTCGCCTTCGGCCGGTTGAAGACGGCAAAGCCTAATAGCGCTCCTGCAATCGAAGCGGCAAGGCCGCCGGTCCCGAGCGCGGCAAGTCCGAAGATAGCAAAGCCGGCAAGCAGGGCGAGGGGAATGCCGAGGCCTGAGGCGACCATCAAGTCGAGCCCATCCATGAAATTGGTCAGGTTGATGAAATAGATGAGGGCGAGGACGAGAAGGCTACGCTCCACAAGGAAAGGCAGGAGTTCCGGCAGCAAGCGGAAGTCTGCCCCGAGCCCATAGACTGCAATCGCCGAGGCTGCGAGTTGCGATGCAAGCCGGATTGTTTCGGGCAGATGATGGCGGTCATCGAGGAAACCGACAACCCATAGCACGGCGGCTGCAATGGTTGTTGCGCTGAGAAACTGCGGGTCAAGGTCGGACGCAGGGCCGAATATCCACAGCGAAACGATGAGGACCGGAACGATGGCGAGGCCGCCCAATTGGCGCGCCGCCTGCGTGTGATTGGAGCGCTCGGTTATGGCTGCACCGAGGAAATCCGCAGGAAGCGCCCGCATGATGATCGCCAGCAAGAGGGCACTTGCGACGGCAGCGGCAAGAAAAGGAGCTATGATGGCGGCCAATGCTGATTCCCGTAATTATACGACCTCGTAGTGGTCACTTAGCACTCTTGGAAATTCCTTGAGAAGTGCTATATTCCCGCTTGGATAGGAGGCAGGCCGAAGCCCACCCCCCATTCCTAGGTTAGTGAAAATGAGAATCGGATTGTCAGTGACCAGCTGATCCGATTCTTTTTCACTTCCAGGGTGATGCGCAGCGGTAGAAACCACATTCGCTTCACTCCAAGTTTTGACAGTATATTGGCCGTATGCCTCAGCCAGGGAGGCCCATCCCCCTGATTGCACCGCGGCTGGCACGGTGCTGCTGCTTCGCCGTCAAAACGCAATACTGCTCCAGCCTAGCGATATGCATTTCTGAACAGAACCCCGACTTAGGTCCAATGCCCTGTCCTGGCCTTGGTCATCAAAAAACGCGGAAACAATTGCGGAGAACGTACAAACTCTCCAATCATTCACATTGCACAAGCTGGAACCAGAGGTTATAAGGCCGCGCTGTCACGCCGAATATTCCCATCAGCGTTGACATTTTGGGGCGTAGCCAAGTGGTAAGGCAGCGGTTTTTGGTACCGCCATTCGGAGGTTCGAACCCTCCCGCCCCAGCCAGTCATTTCATGACAAGACCTGTTTCTTTCCGGCTAATCATTGCTATAGATCATTGGCAAAAGACTATTGACCAAAGAGGAAACAGATATGGCACGTCGCATCGCGGTCGTTGGTAGCAACATGACCGATCTCGTCACATCGATCATTCGCATGCCTGCGCCGGGAGAAACTTTGGAAGCACCGGCATTTTCGATGGGATTTGGCGGCAAGGGCGCTAATCAGGCGGTCGCTGCTGCAAGGCTTGGCGCCGACGTGATGATGGTAACCAAAGTCGGCGACGACGTTTTCGGTCAAAGCACCATCGACAACCTCAAGAGCAACGGCATCGATGTCTCGCATGTGGGGACAATCACGGGCAAATCGAGCGGCGTTGCGCCGATTTTTGTCGACGAAAGCGGCGAAAACTCGATTTTTATCATCAAGGGCGCGAACAATGATCTGAAGCCCGCCGATATCGATGCTGCTGCAGAAGATTTGAAGCGCTGCGACCTTATCCTCATGCAATTAGAAGTGCCGCTCGAGACGGTCTATTACACGATCGCCTTCGCTGATCGGCATGGCATCGAAACCATCCTCAATCCGGCACCCGCCGCGCCTGATCTCGATCCGAAGCAGGTCACCAAGGCAACATTCGTCGTTCCCAACGAAACCGAACTGGCGCTGCTGACGGGGATGCCCACCGGGACAGACGCCGAGATTGAAACGGCAGCGCGTTCCTTGATTGACAAGGGTATCCGCACGGTCATCGTCACCCTCGGCTCCCGCGGTGCGCGCCTGATCACGGCAAGTTCCTCGACATTGATCGAGCCTCTCAAAGTCAAGCCGAAAGACACGACAGGCGCCGGTGATGCATTTATCGGCAGCTTCGCTCGCTATTACGTAGAGGGCCGGGAGCTCGAAGCCTCGCTCAGGAAAGCGGCGCTCTATGCCGCAGATTCCATTACCCGCGAAGGCACGCAGAAGTCCTATGCGACGGCCGAAGAATTCAATCAATTTCTGCAAAATCGCGCAAAATAGTCAGACATATCGGGAGGAAACATGCTGAAGAATCTGGATCCATTGCTGAATGCGGATGTACTCTACGCTCTGAGAGCTATGGGCCATGGCGATCGGCTGGTCATATGCGATACAAATTTTCCGGGCGATTCGATTGCACGCCAGACACGGCTCGGCCGGCTGTTGCGCATTGACGCCGTGACAGCGCCGCGAGCCGCGCGTGCCATTCTCTCGGTCATGCCGCTCGACACGTTCATCGATGACGCCACCGCGCGCATGGAAATCGTCGGCAGCCCCGACGAAATTCCTGACGTGCAGGTAGAAATGCAGGCCGAGATCGACGCCGCCGAAGGCAAGCATTGGCCAATGGTCTCGATCGACCGGATGGATTTCTATGAACACGCCAAGAATGCCTATTGCGTCATCGCCACCGGCGAGCGGCGGTTCTATGGGTGTTTTATCCTGACGAAGGGCGTGATCCCACCGGAAGACCTTCGATAATCTACCCTGACGGCCATCTGATG